>NZ_CP081001.1:3000000-3209747 GCF_029590555.1 Sphingobium sp. V4
CGACGGTGATGGTGGCGTCGGTCAACTGTTCCGCGCCCCGCATGACTGACTGATGAATGGAGCAGCTGGCCGCGCGCACGTCGGTGACGCGGCTCGACACCATCAGGTCGTCGTCCAGCCGCGCCGGGCGGCGGTAGCGGATCTGGAGGTCGGTGACGGCGTAGACGCCCCCGCCCGTTTCATGGGCGCAGCGCTGGTCGATGCCGGCGATGCGCAGCATGTCGGACCGGGCGCGCTCCATGTAACGGAGATAATTGGCGTGATAGACGAGGCCCGACAGGTCGGTATCCTCGAAATAGATGCGCAGCGGGAAATGATGCACGGCGGCGACGAAGCGTCCGGTCGCCGGCGCTGGCATCAATTCGGAAACGGGCATGGCGGGCTTTTAACCATGGCGGAGGCTCGGCGCAAAGCCGGAAATGCCGGTGGCGCAACCATTCCGTCGGTCATGGCGGCACGCTTCACCGCCTGCCGGATTCCATAGACGTCCGGTACTGGCCGTCGGCCGACCGCGCGGCTAAGGGGAATGGACGATTCAAGAGGGAGGATTGGAGCATGGCGGACATTCGCACGGTGGGCGTGATCGGCGCGGGGCAGATGGGGGCCGGGATCGCCCAGGTCGCGGCGCAGGCGGGCTATGACGTCATCCTGTCCGACGTCGACCTGCCGCGCGCGCAAAAGGGCGTGGCCGGGATTGGCAAGCTGCTCGCCCGCGCGGTCGAGAAGGAGAAGCTGACGCAGGCCGATGCCGATGCGATCCTGGCCCGGATCAGGCCGGTCGGTGAGGTCGCGCCGCTGGCCGACGCGCAACTGGTGATCGAGGCGGCGACCGAGCGCGAGGAGGTAAAGCGGGCGATCTTCACCAATGTCGGCGCGATCCTTGCGCCCGACGCGATCCTGGCCACCAACACCTCCTCCATCCCCATCACCCGCCTGGCCCAGGCGGCGCCCGATGCGGGGCGGTTCGTGGGCGTCCATTTCTTCAATCCCGTGCCGGTGATGGTGCTGGTCGAGGTCATTCGCGGCCTGGCGACCACGCCCGAGACGGTGGCGGCGGTGGAAGGCTTCGCCGCTAAGATCGGCAAGACGGTCGTCCACGCCTTCGACGCGCCGGGCTTCGTCGTGAACCGCATCCTGCTGCCGATGCTGAACGAGGCGGTGTTCGTGCTGGGCGAGGGCGTGGGCAGCGTCACTGACATCGACCAGGGCTGCAAGCTGGGCCTCAACCATCCGATGGGGCCGCTGACGCTGCTCGATTTCGTCGGCCTCGACACCGCGCTGGAAATCCTCAACGTCTTCCTCAGCACGACGGGCGATCCAAAATATCGCCCCGCGCCGCTGCTGGTCAAATATGTCGAGGCCGGCTGGTACGGCCGCAAGACCGGACGCGGCTTCTACGACTATTCGGGGCCGGAGCCGGTGCCGACCCGCTGAGAGTCCGTTTGGAAAATGCGCAGAAGCGCATTTTCGGTGGTGCGGAAAATCCGGCTTCAGCCGGAAGCAGGCTCTGACCGGTCAGCGCGGATAGGCCTCGTCCATATGGGCGAGGCTTTTCGCGATCAGCCCCTCCAGCACCGCCATGTCTATGCCCGACAGGCGCTTCACATAGAGGCAACCCTTGCCGCGCCGATGCGTGCCGAGCGGCGCGAAATCAGCGTCGTCCAGTCCGGCAAGATAGAGGACCAGTTCCGCCTTGCGCGGCGAAAAGCCGATCCGGCAACTCTCGCCCTCGCGTCCGCTGTCATAGCGATAATGATAGCGGCCGAAGCCGATGATGCTCGGACCCCACAGGCGCGGCGGCTCGCCCGACAGGCGCGCCATCAGCGCGGCGAGGGTCCGCCCGTCTTCCCGGCGCTCCGCCTGCTCCACGCCGGCAAGGAAGGCATCGACATCCTCCTGTGTCTGCGTGGTCTTGTTCTCGCCTGCCGCCATGGCTTGCCTTCCTCGCCCGATGTCCCTACAGGCTAGCGCGTCATCTGGGGAGTAGCCAGCCGTTCCGCGCCATGCGGACGGGCCATATGTCAACATATTTGGCCGAGAGGCCATGGCATATGGGAGGCGGATCGCAAGCATCCGCATCGGGCGAGACCAATGGCATCGGCGCTTTTCTGTCCGGCCGGGCGGGAGGCGACGGTGGCATTGCGTCTGTTCACCTCCGCCCGGCCCCGGAACGTCTCGATGGAAGCCCTGCTCACCTCCTCCGCGCTCGTCGCGCTCGCCGAAATGGGCGACAAGACCCAGCTGCTCGCCATGCTGCTCGCCACCCGCTTTCGCAAGCCGGTGCCGATCATCCTGGGCATATTGTTCGCGACGCTCGCCAATCATTTCCTTGCCGCGCTGGTCGGCCATTCGATCGCGGGCGTGCTGGACCAGGGCTGGTTCCGCTATGCGGTCGCCGCCTCCTTCATCGCCATGGCGGCCTGGACCCTGATCCCCGATGTGATCGACGAGGATGCGCCCCTGAAGGCGCCGTCCGGGGCGGGCGTGTTCATGACCACGCTGGTCGCCTTCTTCCTGGTCGAGATGGGCGACAAGACCCAGGTCGCGACCGTGGCGCTGGGCGCGCGGTTCGACGATCTGGTCGCCGTGACCATGGGCACGACGCTGGGCATGATGATCGCCAATGTCCCAGCGGTGCTGTTCGGCGAGGCGCTGGCGCGCAAGGTGCCGATGCGGGCGCTCCAGATCGGCGCGGCGCTGCTGTTCCTGGCGCTCGGCCTGTGGATGATTGCTGACCTTCGGGGCTGGATCGGGTAAAAAGACATGCTCGCGCCGCCGGGCGGTTGTCAGCGCGCGGCGGCTGTTGCAAGGGGATGGGCAGTCATTCCCCTGAAGCGAAAGATATGGGACGCGCGTGATGAAGGACAGTCTGGTTACGATCTTCGGCGGCGGCGGCTTTCTGGGCCGCCAGGTCGCGCAGGCGCTGATGGCACGGGGCGCGCGCGTGCGGATCGCGCAGCGCGACCTGGCGAGCGCGGTCAAGGTGAAGTCGCTCGGCAATCTGGGCCAGAGCCAGTTCGTGGCGGCCGACATCCGCAAGCCGGAGACGGTCGCCCGCGCCATTGCCGGCAGCGATGTCGTCATCAACCTGGTCGGCATCCTGGCCGGCGATTTCGAGGCCTTCCATCATCAGGGCGCGGCCAATGTGGCCAGGGCCGCATCGGCGGCTGGGGTCAAGGCGCTGGTCCATGTCTCCGCGATCGGCGCCGACGCCGCCAGTCCGTCGGCCTATGGCCGGTCGAAGGCGGCGGGCGAAGAAGCGGTGCGGGCGGCCTTCCCGACCGCGACCATCATCCGCCCCTCGATCATCTTCGGGCCGGAAGACCAGTTCCTCAACCGCTTCGCCGACATCATCCGCCTGGCGCCGGTGGTGCCGGTGATCGGCGCGGCGACGAAGTTCCAGCCCGTCTATGTGGCCGACGTGGCGCAGGCGATCGCCAATGCCGCCGAGCAGCCGGGCGTCCATGGCGGCAAGACCTATGAGGTCGCCGGGCCGCAGGTGATGAGCATGAAGGAGATCAACGCCTGGATCGCCAAGGCGATCGGCCGCGACCGGCCGCTGGTCGAGGTGCCCGGCGGCTTCGCGTCGCTGCTGGCGATGCTGCCCGGCGGGCCGATCACGCGCGACCAGCTGGCAATGCTGGGCCGCGACAATGTGCCGGCGCCCGGCGCGCCGGGGCTGGAGGCGCTGGGCGTGGCGCCCACGCCGCTGGGCGCGGTGGCCGACAAGTGGATGGTCCGCTATCGCAAGCATGGCCGCTTCGCCGGCCGGGCCAAGGCCTGATCGCGCCGGCCCGTCCTGCTGCCGACCCGTCCGGTCCGGCTCGACGGGCCGATCATCGGTCGCGACCGGCCGTGCCGGCGCGTCCTTGCCTTTTCGCTGCACTGCGGCATGGTGCGGCTCCCGTCGGTTGACGCCTTTCGACCCTTCCTCGGTACAGGGGGAGGGTCTGGCGCGGCTGGCCCCATTTCTCGCCCCATCGAGGATCGCACACCCCCATGGACATGCATTATCTGACGGTCATCCTGCTGGGCATCGTGGAGGGGTTGACCGAATTCCTGCCCGTGTCCTCGACCGGCCACCTGATCCTGGCGAGCGAGCTGCTGGGCTATGACGCGTCCACCTGGGCGATGTTCAACGTCGTCATCCAGCTGGGCGCGATCCTGGCGGTGGTGGTGCTCTACTGGCGGACTTTCTGGGCGGTCGCGATGGGTCTGTTGCGGCGCGAGCCGGTGAGCTGGCGCTTCCTGCGCAATCTCGTCATCGCCTTCATCCCGTCCGCCATCATCGGCCTGGCGCTGCACGACTATATCGAGATCCTGCTCGGCGCGCCGCAGGTGGTCGCATGGGCGCTGATCGTGGGGGGCGTGGCGATCCTGCTCATCGAACGGATGGTGAAGGAGCAGCGATTCCACGGCATCGCCGACATCCCGCTGCTGCGCGTGGTCGGAATCGGCCTGATCCAGTGCATTTCGATGATTCCCGGCGTCAGCCGGTCGGGCGCGACGATCATGGGCGCGCTGACCCTGGGCGTCGAGCGGCGCACGGCAGCGGAATTCAGCTTCTTCCTCGCGATCCCCACGATGCTGGGCGCGAGCACGCTGGAACTGCTCAAGAAAGGCGACCGGATCACCAGCGCGACGGTGGGATGGGACAGTATCGCGCTGGGCTTCGTCGTCTCCTTCATCGTCGCCCTGCTGGTCATCAGATGGTTTGTCGGCCTGGTGTCGCGCCAGGGCTTTGCGCCCTTCGCCTGGTATCGAATCATTGCGGGCATCGGCGCGCTGATCTGGCTGTGGATGAGGTAGGGCCGGATCGGAACTAATATTTGAAAGATTATTACAGGATTTTGCCGCAGCCGCGAGAAAAGCCCGTAAAATAGGTAATATATACTGACGTAAATGGCAAAATCCGCGTGACTCTGCGGGTTTTTCTGCTATGCGCGCTGCTGAAACAGATTCAGGGACGTGCCATGGCTGACAATCCGATGCTGAAATTCGTGGGCTTGGGCCAAGCCTATCCGGAAAAGCGCGCTGCCGACGACCGCGCCGACGATTTTCTGGAAATCAGCCGCAGCTTCATCCTCGACAAGGCCGAGGAGCAGGCGTCGCGCTGTTCGCAATGCGGCGTGCCCTATTGCTCGACTCATTGCCCGCTGCACAATCATATCCCGGACTGGCTGCGTCTGACGGCAGAGGGGCGGCTGCGCGAGGCCTATGAGCTGTCGAACCTGACCAGCACCATGCCCGAAATCTGCGGCCGCATCTGCCCGCAGGATCGCCTGTGCGAAGGCAATTGCGTCATTGAATTTTCCGGCCATGGCGCCGTCACCATCGGCAGCGTCGAAAAATACATCACCGACACCGCCTGGAAGGAAGGCTGGGTCGAACCGCTCGTCCCCGGCAAGCCCACCGGCCAGTCGGTCGGTATCATCGGCGCGGGGCCGGCCGGCCTCACGACCGCCGAATATCTGCGCGTCGCGGGCTATGCGGTCCATGTCTACGACCGGCACGATCGCGCGGGTGGCCTGCTGACCTATGGCATTCCCGGCTTCAAGCTGGAGAAGGACGTGGTCATGCGCCGCATCCAGCGACTGAAGGACGGCGGCATCGTCTTTCATGAGAGCTTCGAGGTCGGCCGCGACGCGACGCTGGAGCAGCTGCGCGAGAAGCATGACGCGGTCCTGATCGCTACCGGCGTCTACAAGCCGCGCGACATTCGCGCGCCGGGCGTCGGCGCGCCGGGCGTGGTCAAGGCGCTCGACTATCTGACCGCCTCCAACCGCGCGGGCTTCGGCGACGCCGTGCCCGAACATGAGGATGGCACGCTGCTGGCGACGGGCAAGAATGTCGTCGTCATCGGCGGCGGCGACACGGCGATGGACTGCGTCCGCACCGCGATCCGCCAGGGCGCGGCATCGGTGAAGTGCCTCTATCGCCGCGACCGCGACAATATGCCCGGATCGCAGCGCGAGGTCGCCAATGCCGAGGAGGAAGGTGTCGAGTTCGTCTGGCTGACCGCGCCGATCGCGTTCGAGGGCACCGAGCATGTCACTGGCGTCAAGGTGACGAAGATGCGCCTCGGCCAGCCCGACGCATCGGGCCGCCGCGCGCCCGAACCCGATCCGGGCAGCGAGCATGTGCTGGACGCGGACCTGGTCATCAAGGCGCTGGGCTATGACCCGGAGGAACTGCCCAGGCTGTTCGGCAGCGAAGACCTGTCGGTCACGCGCTGGGGCACGCTGCGCGTCGATCACAAGACGATGATGACGAGCGTCGATGGCGTGTTCGCGGCGGGCGACATCGTGCGCGGCGCATCGCTGGTCGTCTGGGCGATCCGTGATGGCCGCGACGTGACCGAGCATATGCACCGCTATCTGAAGGCGAAGGCCAAGGCGGGCGAGAAGGTGCCGGCGTGATGCGCCTCGCTTTCCTCTCCTTGCCGCTGCTTTTGCTGTCGGCTCCACTAGCTGCGCAGGTTCAGCCCGCTCCCGCGCAGGGGGCCGACGTACAGTCCGTCGATCCGGAATTGCTGGCGAAGGCGCAGCCGATCGCCTCCGTCATCCTGCCCGATGGCACGATGGAACGGATGATGGGGCCGATGATGCAGAAGATGATGGCTCCGATGATGGACGGCATGACCAAGATGCCGATCCGCGAGTTCCTCAAAGTCGGAGGCATGGACCCGGACAAGGCGGACAGCCTTGGCGAAGGCACGATGGAGGAGATGATGGCAATCATCGATCCCAGTTTCCGCAAGCGGATGGATGTGATCGTCAACACCATGATGCCGGCTATGGGCCGCTTCATGGGACGGTACGAACCGGAAATGCGGGAAGGCATGGCGGAGGCGTTCGCCTATCGCTACAATGCGGCCGAACTGGACCAGATCGCGGCCTTCCTGAAAACGCCCATCGGTGCCAAGTTTGGCGCGGGCTTCATGCAGTTGGCCACCGATCCGCATTATCTCGGTCGGATGCAGAAGATCATGCCCGACATGCTGCGAGCGATGCCGGAGATTATGAAATCGTCCGAAGCTGAACTGGCCAAGCTGCAGAAGCCGCGCAGCTATAAAGACCTCACCAAGGCCGAACGTGACCGTCTGACCGCATTGCTCGGGGCGGACGCAGGCAAGGCCAACTGAAAAAGACGCCGGCAATGCCGGAACCAATGGACTGACAGAGGCCGTACCGAAGAAGCGGGCGGCCATAGGCAAGGGTAGTCATCATGACCGACACCAATTTCATGGCCAGCCCCGAAGAGCGCGCGCGGATCGCTGCCGAGGGCATGTATCACCCCGATCTGGAAGGCGACGCCTGTGGCGTCGGCCTGGTCGCCGCGACCGATGGCCGGGCGAGCCGCCGCGTGGTCGCCAGTGCGATCGACGCGCTGAAGGCCGTGTGGCACCGTGGCGCGGTCGATGCGGACGGCAAGACCGGCGACGGCGCGGGCATCCATGTCGATCTGCCGGTGCGCTTCTTCGATGACTGCATCGCCGACAGCGGCCACAAGCCGCTGCCCAACCGGCTGGCCGTCGGCATGATCTTCCTGCCGCGCACCGACCTTAGCGCGCAGGAAACCTGCCGCACCATCGTCGAGGCGGAGATCATCGACGCGGGGTACACCATCTACGGCTGGCGCCAGGTGCCCGTCGACGTGTCGGTCATCGGCGAGAAGGCGCAGCGCACCCGCCCCGAGATCGAGCAGATCATGATCGCCGGCCCGATGCCGGAAGAACGCGACATGGCCGAGTTCGAGAAGGATCTCTACCTGATCCGCCGGCGCATCGAGAAGAAGGTGATCGCCGCGCAGATCAACGATTTCTACGTCTGCTCGCTGTCCTGCCGCTCGATCATCTACAAGGGGCTGTTCCTCGCTGAATCGCTGTCGGTCTTCTACCCGGACCTTCAGGACGAGCGGTTCGAGAGCCGCGTCGCCATTTTCCACCAGCGTTATTCGACCAACACCTTCCCGCAATGGTGGCTGGCCCAGCCGTTCCGCACGCTCGCCCATAATGGCGAGATCAACACGATCCGCGGCAACAAGAACTGGATGAAGAGCCACGAGATCAAGATGGCCAGCCTTGCCTTCGGCGAGCAGTCGGAGGACATCAAGCCCGTGATCCCGGCCGGCGCGTCGGACACCGCCGCGCTCGACGCCGTGTTCGAGGCGATCTGCCGCTCCGGCCGGGACGCGCCGACCGCCAAGCTGATGCTGGTGCCCGAGGCGTGGCAGTCCGACAGCGCCGAACTGCCCAAGGCGCACGCCGACATGTATGAATATCTGGCGAGCGTCATGGAGCCGTGGGACGGCCCGGCCGCGCTGGCGATGACCGACGGCCGCTGGGTCGTGGCAGGCGTCGACCGCAATGCGCTGCGCCCGCTGCGCTATACGCTGACCGGCGACAATCTGCTGATCGTGGGTTCGGAAACCGGCATGGTGGTCGTGCCCGAAACCACCATCGTCAAGAAGGGACGCATGGGGCCGGGCCAGATGATCGCGATCGATCTGGCGGAAGGCGAACTGTATGACGACCGCGCGATCAAGGACCAGATCGCGGGCGAGCGCCCCTATGGCGAACTCATCAAGGACTTCCTGACCGTCGATGACCTGGCCGACGCGCCGAGCGCGCTGCCGGCCTGGGACAAGGCGGAACTGACGCGCCGGCAGGTCGCGGCCAACATGACCCTGGAGGACATGGAACTGATCCTCAGCCCCATGGTCGAGGATGCCAAGGAAGCCGTCGGGTCGATGGGCGACGATACGCCGCTGGCCGTCATTTCCGACAAGCCGCGCACCATCAGCCATTTCTTCCGGCAGAATTTCAGCCAGGTCACCAACCCGCCGATCGATTCCCTGCGCGAACGGCATGTCATGAGCCTGAAGACGCGCTTCTCCAACCTCCACAACATATTGGAGGAAGGCGCGCAGAACAGCCATGTGCTGGTGCTGGAATCGCCGGTGGTGACGAGTGCCGAATGGGCGCGGCTCAAGGCCTATTTCGGCCCTGCCGTGGCCGAGATCGACTGCACCTTCCCCGCGACCGGCGGGCAGGAGCAGCTGCGCGCCGCCATCGCCCGCATCCGCGAGGAGGCCGAGCAGGCCGTGCGCGAGGGGCGGACCGAGATATTCCTGACCGACGAGGGTGTGGGCGCCGACCGCGTCGCCATCCAGGGCGTGCTGGCGGCGGCTGCCGTCCACACTCATCTGGTGCGCAAGGGGCTGCGCAGCTATGCGTCGATCAACGTGCGCTGCGCAGAAGCGCTGGACACCCATTATTTCGCGGTGCTGATCGGCGTCGGCGCCACGACGGTGAACGCCTATCTGGCCGAAGCGAGCATCGCCGACCGCCATGCGCGCGGCCTGTTCGGCGACCTCGGCTTCGACGCCTGCATCGAGCGTTATCGCGTCGCCATCAACGAAGGCCTGCTGAAGATCATGTCCAAGATGGGCATCGCGGTCATCAGCTCCTATCGTGGCGGCTATAATTTCGAGGCGGTCGGCCTGTCGCGCGCGCTGGTCAACGATCTCTTCCCCGGTATGCCGGCGAAGATTTCGGGCGAAGGCTATGCCTCGCTTCATTACAGCGCCATGCTGCGCCACGAGGCGGCGTTCGACGCGGCGGCGGTGCGGCTGCCGGTCGGCGGCTTCTATCGCCAGCGCAACGGGGGCGAAAGCCACGCCTATTCGGCGCAGCTGATGCACCTGCTCCAGACCGCGGTGGCGACCGACAGCTATTCGACCTATCTGCAATTTTCGCGCGGGGTGCGCGACCTGCCGCCGGTCTATCTGCGCGACCTGCTGGAGTTCAACTTCGCCCGCGAGGCGGTGCCGATCGACGAGGTCGAGGCGACCACGGAAATCCGCAAGCGCTTCGTGACGCCCGGCATGTCGCTGGGCGCGCTCTCGCCGGAGGCGCATGAGACGCTGGCGATCGCCATGAACCGCATCGGCGCCAAGGCGGTGTCGGGCGAGGGCGGCGAGGATGCCGCGCGCTTCAAGCCCTATGAGAATGGCGACAACGCGAACAGCGTCATCAAGCAGATCGCGTCGGGCCGCTTCGGCGTCCATGCCGAATATCTGGGGTCGGCCGAAGAGATCGAGATCAAGGTCGCGCAGGGCGCCAAGCCCGGCGAGGGGGGCCAGCTGCCCGGCTTCAAGGTGACGGAGTTCATCGCCCGCCTGCGTCACTCGACGCCCGGCGTGACGCTGATCTCGCCGCCGCCGCATCACGACATCTATTCGATCGAGGATCTGGCGCAGCTCATCTACGACTGCAAGATGATCAATCCGCGCGCGCGGGTCTGCGTCAAGCTGGTCAGCCAGGCCGGCATCGGCACGGTCGCGGCGGGCGTGGCGAAGGCCCATGCCGACGTCATCCTGATCGCCGGCCATGTCGGCGGCACCGGCGCCAGCCCGCAGACCTCGATCAAATATGCCGGTACGCCATGGGAAATGGGCCTGTCGGAAGCGAATCAGGTGCTGACGCTCAACGGCCTGCGCCATCGGGTGAAGCTGCGCACCGACGGCGGCCTCAAGACCGGTCGCGATATCGTGATCGCGGCGATCCTGGGCGCCGAGGAGTTCGGCATCGGCACATTGTCGCTGGTCGCCATGGGCTGCATCATGGTGCGCCAGTGCCACAGCAACACCTGTCCGGTCGGCGTCTGCGTGCAGGATGAAAAGCTGCGAGCGAAGTTCACCGGCACGCCGGAGAAGGTCATCAACCTCATGACCTTCATCGCCGAGGAAGTGCGCGAGGTACTGGCGCGCCTGGGCTTCCGCAGCCTGGACGAGGTGATCGGGCGGACCGAACTGCTCAAGCAGGTCAATCGCGGCGCCGAGCATCTGGACGATCTCGACCTCAACCCGATCCTGGCCAAGGTGGACGCGCCGGACGATCAGCGCCGTTTCAGCCTGGAGGGTCGGAACCCGGTACCCGAAAGCCTGGACGCGCAGATGATGAAGGACGCGCGCGCCGTGTTCGAGCGCGGCGAGAAGATGCAGCTGACCTACACGGTGCGCAACACGCATCGCGCCGTGGGCACGCGCCTGTCCGCCGCCGTGACCGAGAAGTTCGGCATGTCGACGCTGGCCGACGGGCATCTGACCGTCCGTCTGCGCGGGAGTGCGGGGCAGTCACTGGGCGCCTTCCTCTGCAAGGGCATCAAGCTGGAAGTGTTCGGCGACGCCAACGACTATGTCGGCAAGGGGCTGTCGGGCGGCATCATTTCGGTACGCACGACCGTTTCCAGCCCGCTGTCGTCGAAGGACAACACCATCCTGGGCAACACCGTCCTCTACGGTGCGACCAGCGGCAAGCTGTACGCCGCCGGTCAGGCCGGTGAACGCTTCGCGGTCCGCAATTCGGGCGCGCAGGTGGTGGTCGAGGGCTGCGGCGCCAATGGCTGCGAATATATGACCGGGGGCACTGCTGTGATTCTGGGCAGGACCGGCGCCAATTTCGGCGCGGGCATGACCGGCGGCATGGCCTTCATCCTGGACGAGGACGGCAGCTTCCCGACTCGCGCCAACCCGGAAAGCATCGTCTGGCAGCGGCTGGAAAGCGCCCATTGGGAAGCGCAGCTCAAGTCGCTGATTGCAGAACATGCGGTGGCGACCGACAGCAAATGGTCGAACACCATCCTGGACGACTGGGACCGGTGGCGGCGCTATTTCTGGCAGGTCTGCCCGAAGGAGATGATCAACCGCCTCGCCCAGCCGCTGAGCGATGCGCAGGCGGAGGTCGTCGCGGCGGAATAAGCCCCGCCGGCAAGACTATCGGGGGTCGGTCGCGGCGACCGGGAGCATCGTCTCCCCGTCGGCGGGATCGGCCCCTTCCTGCGTCGGGACCACCTGCACCGGCATCGGCCGCGCCGCCGACGCGCCGTCGGCAAACCGGATTATCCGGGGGTGCAGTT
This sequence comes from Sphingobium sp. V4, assembly GCF_029590555.1. NCBI lineage: Bacteria > Pseudomonadati > Pseudomonadota > Alphaproteobacteria > Sphingomonadales > Sphingobiaceae > Sphingobium > Sphingobium sp. V4. The sequence continues at coordinate 3,011,922 of NZ_CP081001.1, forward strand.
GATGCGCGGTCGAGGGCTGCGCCACTTCCACAACCGGAGTCGGTTCCTCGGCCAGATAATCCTGCACCACCGGATCGTCGCTGCCCGAGATCATGCCGTCGCTGTCCAGCCCGGCCATGTCGGCGGCAAAGCGCCGGTCGGCGAGTGTCGGGCCGCAGCCGGTGCAATGGATCGCAACCGGACCGGTGTCGGCGGATGCCGCGACCGGCGCAGGGGCATCGACCTGGACGTAGGGATCGTCCATGCTTTCCAGCGGTGAGCGCTGGGGACTGATGGCGTAGCCGCCCAGCGCCAGGCCCATCGCCGCAGCGGCGGTCATCGTCGCCGTCGACAGCATCCACAATCGCATCGTCCTGCTCCTCTTGCCTCCGCTCCGGGGTTGGGACCATCGCCTTTCTCGACAAACATAACGCGGATGCAGATCGGTGGTTGCATGGGGCAAAAGCCTTTGCTAAGGGCCGCCTCCTACCAAGGCACCGGCGCCGCCGGTTTCCCTGTTGATGTGCGGTCGTGGCGGAATTGGTAGACGCGCAACGTTGAGGTCGTTGTGGCCGAAAGGCCGTGGAAGTTCGAGTCTTCTCGACCGCACCATCATTCTTCAGTCGGATCATTATCACCGCCTTGGCGGTCCGGTCAGCCACCACGCCGGCGAATGAACGAGGGCGTCGACCGCGATGCGGGGCGCCCTCCTCCTGCAAATAAGTTTCGCCCGGCGTTAAGCGATCGGCCTTGTCCCGCGCGGCGTGCTGGCGCGTTGCCCCCGCACCCCGGCCGAACTGCCCGGCGAGCGGATCGAGTTCACCGCGCCGATCATCTTCACCCTGCCGGCCTGGCCGCAAGCGCCCGCGTGCGTAGAGGGAATTGCTTGTGCCACCGATGGCACAAATGCTATCCCGCGATCATGGACACGCTTTCGATGACAAGGCCGCCTCTCCCCGACGCCGTGCAGATCGCCCCCGAGGATCAGGTGGCAGTCGCCTTGCGCGCGCTGGAGGCCGGTGAGAGGGTGGAGGTCGGCGGTGCGGCGCTGCACATCGAGGAACCGATCGGGCGGGGGCACAAGGTTGCGCTGCGGCCGATCGCGGCGGGCGAGCCGGTCAACCGCTATGGCTGGCCGATCGGCACCGCCAAGCAGGATATTGCGCCGGGCCATCATGTCCACAGCCACAACCTCGTCACCAATCTGAAGGCCGAGGAGCCTTATGATTATGCGCCGATCGGGGCGCGAGACCAGCGCCAGCCGGGGGACTGGCGCTTCCGGGGCTATCGACGCGCCGACGGATCGGTCGGCACGCGCAACGAAATCTGGGTGATCCCGACCGTCGGCTGCGTCGCCCGTACTGCCGAGCGCGTGGCGCAGCGCGCGGCCAAGGCCCATGCAGGGTTGGTCGATGATGTCGTCGCCTTCCCGCACCCGCTCGGCTGTTCGCAACTGGGCGACGATCTGGACGGCACGGCCCGGCTGCTGGCGGCGCTGGCGAGCAGCCCCAATGCCGGGGGTGTGCTGCTGATGGGGCTGGGCTGCGAGGAGAACCAGCTGGCCGCGTTGCTGGAGCGCGTGCCGGAGGAGCGGCGCGACCGCATCCGCACCGTCGGCGCGCAGATGAGCGCGGACGAATATGAATCGGCGGCCGAGGCGATCGAGCAACTGGTCGCGATTGCCGCCCGCGACCGGCGCGAAGAGGTCGATCTCAGCGCGATGCGCGTCGGCCTCAAATGCGGGGGGTCGGACGGGCTGTCGGGCCTGACCGCCAACCCGCTGATCGGCCGGATCGCCGACATGGTGACGGCGGCGGGCGGGCAGGCGATCCTGACCGAGATTCCCGAAATCTTCGGCGCCGAGCGGCTGCTGATGCAGCGTGCGTCGGATCGCGCGGTGTTCGATGACCTCGTCGCGCTGGTCAACCGCTTCAAGCGCTATTTCATCGATCATGGCGAGCCGATTTCCGAGAATCCCAGCCCCGGCAATGTCGCGGGCGGCATCACGACGCTGGAGGAAAAGTCGCTGGGGGCGGTGCAGAAGGGCGGCCATGCGACGCTGACCGACGTTCTGGCCTATGGCGAGCGGCTGCGCCGGCCGGGTCTGACGCTGCTGGAGGCGCCGGGCAATGATGCGGTGTCAACCACCGCGCTGGCGGCGGCGGGGGCGACGATCACCCTCTTTTCGACCGGCCGGGGTACGCCGCTCGGCAGTCCGGTGCCCACGCTCAAGCTCGCCACCAACCATGACCTTGCCGCGCGCAAGCCCGGCTGGATCGATTTCGACGCCGGACAAGTGCTGGACGAGGGGCTGGATGCCGCGGCCGATGCGCTGATGGCCCATATCTGCGCCATTGCCTCGGGCGAGCCAGCGCGCAACGAAGCCAATGGCGAACGCGACATCGCCATCTGGAAACGCGGCGTGACGCTTTGATTCAGGCGGTGGCGCGGGCCGTGCGGTCCCGCTTCGCCTGGATCGCGCGCCGCGCATCATCGACCGCCTTTTCCTCAGTGGCGAAGAGCAGGCTGTCGAGCACGGCCGACAGATGTGCGCGCATCGCCATGCGGGCGGCGGCTGGATCGTGGTCCTTCAACCCTTGCAGCACGGCGCTATGCTCGTCGACCACCGGCTTGATATTGGCGGTCCGTGCCTTCTGGTGCAGCAGTGCGGCTTCGGGCGACGTGTCGCGCAACCGCCAGAGCTGCTCGATCGCCTCATAGACCGCCTGGTTGCGTGTCGCCCGCGCGATCGCGAGGTGAAAGGCGCGATCCGCCTGGACCGATCCAGCCGGGTCCAGATTCTCGCGGGCGATCTGGGCGACCAGCGCCTCGATCTCGACCAGTTCTCCGTCCGTTACCTGGGTTGCGGCCAGCGCCGCCGCTTCGCCCTCGAACAACAGGCGCGCCTCGGTCAGTTCGATCGCGCTGATGTTGAAGCCGGGGACATCCTCCTTGCCGGGCAGGCGCACCACATAGGCGCCCGACCCGATCCGCACCTCGACCAGCCCCTGCACCTCCAGCGCGATGATCGCCTCCCGCACCGTGGGGCGGCTGACGCCATGCTGCTGCGCCAGTTCGCGCTCGGCCGGCAGCCGCGCCCCCACCGGATAGCGTCCGGCGGCCAGATCCTCGAGCAGCGCGCGCGCCAGATCCTGGTAAAGTCGTTCCTGTCCCCGCGCGGTCATCGTCATTCCTCTGGCATTACCGCATGAAGGATAGGGCCTTACCAAAATGGGGTCAACGCACGGGGCCGTGGAACTCCGCTTCGACGATGCCCAGATGCCAGCCGGGCGGCACGGCCTCGGCCCCGGTGTCGCCGGCCGCCCTGGCATTGTTCAGTTCGATGACCTTGCCGAATGCATCCTTGTCCGCCACCGCGCCGGTCTGGCGGATGCGCAGGGCCGTGCCGGTCGTCGCGGGGAAATCCAGCGTCACATAACCGAGCGACCGGTCCGTCGTGCCCCGCCAGACCGTCCTGCCGTCGATGCTGATCTCCAGCGGATAGGCGCGGGAACGCCATCCGACCAGCTTCAGGTCGATGGCGTTCAACTCGACCGGCGCGGCGAAGCGATAGTCGATCCAGGCGTTGCCGGGCTGACCGTCGCTCGACCAGCGGGTCAGTTCATTGTCGTCCAGCGTGCGCCCCGCCTCGCCCTGGCCCGATCCGGCGCTGACGCCCTGGGGCATATGGGTGGTTCGATGTTGCTGGAAGCTCGGCGTCTCCGGCGTCGGACCACGCACCAGCGATCCGGGCTGATGATCCTCCGGAAAATCCGCCGACAGGCCGCCGGTCGCCGGCGCCGCCGCCCTGCCCGCGATCGAAAGGCGCGCCGACGGCAGTCCTTCGGCCGTGACGCTCAGGCCGACCGTTCCGGCACGGGTACCCGCGCGCAGCAGCACGCGGGTGATCCCGCCCTCCAGCGGCAGGGTCTGCGACAGGATATGATTATCCTCGTCGCGCGCGGTGCCGGCGTAGCTGGTCGTGCCGTCGGCGCCATGGGGCTTCGTCACGACGGCCTCACCGGTGGTTTCGCCGGCACGCCGCCTGCCGGTGGAATCGCCCTGCGCGATGCCGCCGCGCCACTGGGCGGGGCCGTCCAGCGTGAAATGCAATGTCCGATTGTCGACCGGCACGCGCCGGCCCCCGGCATCGACCGCCTCGACGTCCACCAGTGCGATGTCGGCCCCGTCCATCACGAAACCGCGCGGCGAAACGCGGGGCGTCAGCCGGAGGGCCATCGCCGGGCCGGTGGTTTCAAGCCTGTATTCCGACGTGCGGCCGTCCTTGTGGGTCGCCACGGCGCGCAGCGTTCCGGCTGCGAAATCGACATGCTGCCAGCGGAAAAGGAAGCTGTCGCTCCGCTCGCCCTTGCCCAGCGACCGGCCGTTCAGGAACAGTTCGACCGTCTCGCCATTGGATACAACCGTCACCGCCTTGCGCGTGCCGGGCGCATAGTTCCAGTGGCCGATGATGTGGGTGGCGGGGGTGACGCTGTCGACCCAGTCGCTCCACATCACCCTGTGCGCGAAAAAGCCCTGCTTGGGGATGCGGACCGCATCGACCTCGCCCGAGCGGCGATAATTATTGTCGCCGCGGAAATGGGTGTTGCTGTCGCTGAAGATGATGTTGACGCCGCCCGAGCTGACCCGCGTCCCGGTGCCGGGCCGCGCCCGATAATAGTCGCTCCAGCGCCGCACATCCTCGATCGCATGGCTGTCCTGGTTGCGGTTATAGTCGGGCGCATCCTTGTGAAAGGGCGGGGTAAATTCGTCCTGATAGAGGCGGGCGCCTTCATCGCGCGAATATTCCATCGCCCACATCGGATGGCGGGCGCTCCTGTTGATGTAGAGCATCTCCCCGCCATATTCGGCGAGCCTGCTGTCCAGCATCTCGCGCGATCCGATCGCGCGGCCGCCATGCGGATCATAGCGGTCGCGGATCGCCTTCAGCTCGGCCATATGAGCCTCGCTGATGCTCTCATTGCCGCCTTCATAGAAGAGGATGGACGGGTTGTTGCGGTTGTAGATGATCGCATCCCGCATCACCTCCTTGCGTTGTTCCCAGCGTCGTCCGCTGGTGTCGCTCTCGGCGTCGCCCGCCGGCATCGCCTGCATCAGCCCGACGCGATCGGCGGACTCGATGTCCTGTTTCGATGGCGTGACATGCATCCAGCGCACCAGATTGCCGCCGCTCTCGACCATCAGCGCATTGGAGAAATCGCTGATCCAGGGCGGGATGGAGACGCCCACCGCCGGCCACTCGTTGGACGTGCGCTGGGCATAGCCATGGACCTGGATCGCCCGGCCATTGAGTTCGACCATGCCGTCGCCGAACCGGGTCTGGCGAAAGCCGGTGCTTGTATCGACGCTGTCGATGATCCTGCCGCCTTCGACCAGGCTGGTGGTCACGGTGTAGAGATAGCCATAGCCCCAGCTCCAATAATGCAGGTCCCCGATCGGCCGCGCGGCGGACAGCATCGCCGTCCCTCCGGGCGCGACCGGTGTCGATGCGCCGTCATAGCGGGCGACGCGCCTGCCGGACGGGTCGCGTATCTCCACCCGCAAGGTCAGGCGGCGGGCGCGGTCGCCTTCGTTGCGGACCTGGGCTTCGGCATGGATGGTGGCGCGGCGCGCCTTCAGGTCGAAGGCGTCGGCCCAGACATATTGGCCGGTCGTGCCGAGACCGGAGAAGAGCGGCAGCGTCTGATAGACCAGGCCGGTCAGGTGCAGCCGGACATTCTTGGTGATGCCGCCATAGTTGACGTTGAAATTATCGTTGTTCCACTGGAAGCCGCTGCCGCTGGCGCGCTCCTTATATTTCCAGTCATTGTCGACCCGCACGGCGATCAGATTCTCGCCCGGCCGCAGTGCCGCCGTGATGTCCGCGCCGAAGGCCATGACGCCATTTTCGGACAGGGCGACCGACCGGCCGTTGACCCAGACTTCCGCCGCCTGACGCACCCCCTCGAACTCCAGCAGCGCCTTGCCATGGGGCGCGGTGCGGGGGAGGGTGATGCGCTTGCGATACCAGGTGATGCCGGTCGACAATTGCTTGATGTCGCGGGCGAAGGCCTCCGTCTCGTTGAAGGCATGGGGCAGGGTCACAGGGCGCCAGCCGCTGTCGTCGAAGCCGGGCTGCTGCGCCCCGGCAGGGTCGCCGGAGCTGCTCAGCCAGCCGGGGTTGAGATTATAGGTGCGGCGGGGCGAGGCCACGACTCGGGAGGCGTCATGGGCGAAAGCCGACACCGACATGGACAGGTCCGCGACTATCGCCAACAGCGCGATCCCGATCGGCGCGCTGCTCCTCTTCCACCGCGTCTGCCCGTTCCGCATGGCCGTCCTCTCCTGATCTGGTCAGGCCAGTCTGACGGATATGGCGCATTTGGTCAACCATCATCCCAAAAGGAGGCTGTCGGGTTCACATCGTGAATTAGGCCGTCCCGCGCTCCAGTCGCGCCACAAGCGCCGCCGCCGCGCGCGTCACATCGTCCCAGGTGATCTCGAACCCGGCCTCGTCGCCATAATAGGGATCGGTGACGCCGCTTCCCGCGCGTCCGGGCACAAGGTCCATGAGCAATTGCAGGCTGGCCGTGCCGTCCGACGGACGGATGCGGCGGAGGTTGCGCAGATTGTCGGTGTCGAGCGCGAAGACATGGGTGAAGCGGCGGAAATCCTCCGCGCTCACCTGTCGTCCACGATAATGGGAAATGTCGATGCCGCGCGCCAGCGCCACCGCCTGCGCGCGAGCGTCGGGCGGGCTGCCGACATGCCAGTCGCCCGTCCCCGCCGAATCGACGATCATGTCCAGCCCGGCTTTCTCCGCCTCCGCCCGCAACGCGGCTTCGGCCAGCGGCGAGCGGCAGATATTGCCGAGGCAGACGAAGAGAATGGCGGGCCTGCTCATCCGTCCGCCGCCGCCGTGGAAAGGCCCAGGCCCGGCACGCCGATCGATCGCTTGCCCGAAAAATCCGTGCGCGCGACGATGACGCCCAGTTTCTCCATATAGTCGATCAGCCGGCGCACCCGCCCCGGCGAGCTGGTGCCATAGGCGCGGGCGAGCGCGCCGTCGTCGGGGCAGGGCTGGCCGTCCAGCGCCGCGCGGGCGATCAGCAGGAAGGGGGCGAGCATGTCCTCCGGCACCGGCTCCGCCGCCCTGATCGCGTCCTGCCAGCGGGGATCGTCGGCATTCGCCATGCCCGCCTGCGCCATGGCGAACCGCTTGCGGAAGGCGGGCAGGTCGAGCGGGGACCGCTTCAGCCCCTTCATCCGGCAGCGCACGCCGAAGTCCTGGTAGAGCGCCGCCACGCCGGGCGCGGCATCGCCCAGATCGGCGACGATATCCTCCAGCACGGCGATCACGATCGGTTCATTCTCGCCGAAGTCGAGCTCGGGCGCGGCGGGCTTGGCCGATGGGGCGTCGGCCAGCTGGCGCATGATGTCCTCGGCGGCGCGCGGCGGCGGATCGGCGCGTGGCGGGGGCGGGGGCAGAGCATCCTCCTCGACCCTGGCGAACAGCAGTTCCTGAAAATCCTCTCCGGTCGTCACCGGCGGCGGCATCAGCTTGTGCGTGCCGCCGCGCGTCCCGGTTTTCACCACGCCGATCTTGACCGCGACCGGCCGTCGCGCGATCGCCGGGCCAAGGCCCAGGAAACGGCCACGTTCCAGATCGCGGATCTGCTCCGCCTGCCGCCGCTCCATGCCCAGCAGGTCGGCCGCGCGCGCCATGTCGATGTCGAGGAAGGTGCGGCCCATCAGGAAGTTGGAGGCTTCGGCCGCGACGTTCTTCGCGAGCTTGGCGAGGCGCTGGGTCGCGATCACGCCGGCGAGGCCGCGCTTGCGGCCCCGGCACATCAGGTTGGTCATGGCGGCGAGAGACAGCCGCCGCGCCTCGTCCGACACGTCGCCGGCGGCGACCGGGGCGAACATCTGCGCCTCGTCCACCACCACCAGAGCCGGATACCAATGGTCGCGCGGGGCATCGAACAGGGTCGACAGGAAGGTCGCGGCGCATTTCATCTGTGCTTCGAGTTCGAGGGAATCGAGGCTCAGCACCACCGAGGCGCGATGTTCGCGGATGCGCGCCGCCATCTTGACGATCTCGCGCTCATTATAGTCGCCCGCGTCGATCACCACATGGCCATATTCGTCGGCCAGGGTCACGAAGTCGCCTTCGGGATCGATCACCACCTGCTGCACCATGGCGGCACTTTCTTCCAGCAGGCGGCGCAGCAGATGCGACTTGCCCGACCCGCTATTGCCCTGGACGAGCAGGCGGGTGGCGAGCAATTCCTCGACATCGACCAGCACGTCCTTGCCGTGGCTGTCGGTTCCTATGCTGATGCTGGCGGTCACGGCAGCGTCTTGCCCATAGGCAGGGCAGGGCGCAAGCCCGTTGTCATCGAAGCGCGGTCGGGGCAATGTATTTATGCAAACCTTTGCAATATCGCAATTGCATGGGTTTTGCTTGGCTACTCAAGGCGGGATTTGCTTGACGCCCACCTTGTTGCGATGCAGCATCAATCCCCTATGGCGACTCTGGCACCCCCTTCCGCAGCCCCTGCGATCACGCAGAATCCCGACATCCGCTATCTGGGGCGTCTGCTGGGCGACGTCATTCGCGCCTATGGCGGGGAGAAGCTGTACAAGCAGACCGAATATATCCGCTCCGCTTCTGTCGACCGGGCGCGGGGGTTGCAGGGCGCGGACCTGACCGACACCGGGCTGGACGCGCTGAGCCTGGACGATACACTGGCCTTCACCCGTGGCTTCATGCTCTTTTCGATGCTCGCCAACCTGGCCGAGGACCGGCAGGGCGTGGCGGCAGAGCCGGGGGCGGACGTCGCTTCCGCGATCGCGCGGCTCGAATCGCATGGCGTCGACCGCGATGCGGTGCTCGACCTGCTCGCGCACAGCCTGATCGTGCCCGTCCTGACCGCCCACCCGACCGAGGTGCGGCGCAAGAGCATGATCGACCACAAGAACCGTGTCGCCGACCTGATGCAGCTCAAGGACGCCGGGCGCATCGAGACGGACGATGGCGAAAATCTGGACGAGGCGATCTTCCGCCAGATCGCGCTGCTGTGGCAGACGCGCCCGCTGCGCCGCGAAAAGCTGTTCGTCGCGGACGAAATCGAGAATGTGCTCGCCTATTTCCGCGACACCTTCCTGCCTGTGCTGCCCGCTCTCTATGCCCGCTGGGAACGGGTGCTGGGCGCGCGGCCGCAAAGCTTCCTGCGGGTGGGATCGTGGATCGGCGGCGACCGCGACGGCAATCCCTTCGTCCAGGCGCCGCAGCTGGAATTCGCGCTCAAGCGGGGCGCCCAGGCGGCGATCGCCTATTATCTCGACGCGCTGCACGCGCTCGGCGCGGAACTCTCGCTTTCGACCGAGCTCGCCCATGTGCCGCAGGCGGTGCTGGACCTTGCCGAGGCGAGCGGCGACGCATCGCCCAGCCGCAAGGACGAACCCTATCGCCGCGCCATTTCCGGCATCTACGCCCGCCTGGCCGCCACCTGCGTCCAGCTGACCGGCGCGCAACCGGCCCGGCCGTCCAGCCTCAAGGGCGCGGCCTATGCCGCGCCGCAGGAGTTGCGGCGCGACCTCGTCACCGTGGCGCAGGGGCTGGCGAGCGAAGGCGACGGCGCGCTGGCGAGCGGCGGGGCGCTGGGCCGGCTGATCCGCGCGGTCGAGACGTTCGGCTTCCATCTCGCCACGCTCGACATGCGCCAGAACAGCGCCGTGCATGAACGCGTCGTCGCCGAACTGCTCAGGATCGCGGGGGTCGAGGCGGACTATCTCGCGCTCGACGAATATGCCCGTATCGCCCTGCTGCGGAAGGAGCTGGCGACCAACCGGCCGCTGGGCGCGCCCTTTTCCGACTATTCGGAGGAAACCGCGTCGGAACTGGCGATCGTCCATGCCGCCGCGCAGGCGCACCGCACCTATGGCCCGTCCTGCATCACCCATTATATCATCTCCAAGGCCGAAAGCGTGTCGGACCTGCTGGAGGTCAACATCCTGCTCAAGGAAGCGGGCCTCTGGCGCGCCGGCGTAGGCGGCGCCGCGCCGCAGGCCGCGATCATGGCGATCCCGCTGTTCGAGACCATCGCCGACCTGGAGGCCGCGCCCAAGATCATGTCCGCCTATTTCGGCCTGCCCGAAATCGCCGGGGTGGTGCACGGGCGCGGCCATCAGGAAGTGATGATCGGCTATTCGGACAGCAACAAGGATGGTGGCTACATCACCTCCACCTGGAGCCTCTACAAGGCGAGCCAGGCGCTGGAGCCGGTGTTCGCAGAGGCGGGCGCGGCGATGCAGCTGTTCCACGGCCGGGGCGGCGCGGTGGGGCGCGGAGGCGGATCGGCCTTCGCCGCGATCCAGGCGCAGCCGCGCGGCAGCGTGCAGGGCCGCATCCGCATCACCGAACAGGGCGAGATGATCGCCGCCAAGTTCGGATCGCGCGATGTCGCCATGACCAATTTGGAGGCGATGACGAGCGCGACGCTGCTCGCCAGCCTGGAGCCGGAAGGAATTTCGGACCGTGACGCCGCCCGTTTCAGCGCAGCGATGGACGAATTGTCGAAAAACGCCTTCGCCGCCTATCGCGACCTCGTCTACGGCACCGAGGGGTTCAAGGAATTCTTCCGCCAGCTGACCCCGATCCAGGAGATTTCCGGGCTCAAGATCGGGTCGCGCCCGGCGAGCCGGACCAAGAGCAATGCGATCGAGGATCTGCGCGCCATCCCCTGGGTATTCAGCTGGGCGCAGGCGCGAGTCATGCTGCCGGGCTGGTATGGCGTGGGCCATGCGCTGTCGGCGTTCGAGGACAAGGCATTGCTGGCTGACATGGCGCAGCACTGGTCCTTCCTCAAGTCCGCGCTCGCAAATCTGGAAATGGTACTGGCCAAGTCCGACCTGGGCATCGCCGCGCGCTATCTGCCGCTGGTCGAGGACCAGGCCAGGGGCGAGGCCATTTTCGGCCGCATCCGCGATGGTTGGGCGCAAACCCATGACGGCCTGCTGGACGCTACCGGCCAGTCCCGGCTGCTGGAGAAAAGCCCGGCGCTCGACACCTCGATCCGGCTGCGCCTGCCCTATATCGAGCCGCTCAACCTGCTCCAGGTCGAACTGCTCAAACGCCACCGCGCCGGCGAGGACGACGCGCGGGTGAAGGAGGGCATCGAACTGTCGATCAACGCGATCGCCACGGCCCTGAGGAACAGCGGGTAGGTGAGCGGGGGTGGGAAGGGTCTCCCCGCTCCGTCATCCCCGTGCAGGCGGTCCTCCATACTAAATACAAGGTCTGAAAATGGACGTGCGCGCGTAGGGAATGGCAAAAAGGGGGGGGCTAGCGGAATGGCAGCTTGGCGCAGTGAGATGTCCAGAAGCTGACATAGCGTCTGATGCAGAACCTAGATTGCGGTGCAAAGCGTTGTGGTCCATGTTTCGTGAATGACCGGCGGTTCCACATTCCAAGACTTCTGCACGCAGACGATGGGCGAGTTCGGCACCGTCCCTAAGCGTGGACTGATCTACGTCTCAATGGCGGGCGCGCTATCTGCTATCACGGACCTAGTTCAATGGGGGGCTGGCGCGAAATTTTCCGTATGGAATTATGCCCTTTTAGCCGTTGCCATATTGCCTTGGCTCGCAGCGGCATATGCTACGACAATGACAATGGTTGAGAAGCCATTATCCGTGGCTGGCTTCGTCAAGTTCACAGCCGTTACGATCCTTACGTTTGTGCCGATATTATCTAGCTTGGCCGTTCTGGTTTATGCATCTGGCGCTGGTGCTCACGACGGCCTGACTATTTCGACCGTTATCGCGTTGTTTTTTGCAGGCTTGCTATTAGTAGCTTTTCTGCCCGCTTGGCCGATAGCGCAGGCGATTTCGACGCGGTTGGTAAGCCCGATGCGGATCGTTAAGGCAACTAAGGGCTATCGTTGGTCGCTGATATTGGTGTTTTTCGCAGCTAGTAGCGTAAACAAACTCGTGCCTAGCATGTCGTCCGCTACGAACGTCGGTGAAGCGATTGCTCTAGCGTTGTGTGGTGCCGTCGTTGCCGCTGCAACGTTGGTCCTGACCGCTAGTATCGCCGTCACAGCATGGAGGTTTGCTGCGCGGCGGGACGCCAGCCTTGCCCCAACTATGAGCGTCAGCTTTTGAAAGTGTCGCAGCATATATTAGACGGCAAAATTGGTCGCTTCCAGATGCCGGCAACCTGCCCTACATGCCGCCCATGCTGAACGACATATCGCGCCGGACTGTCCGATAGGATCAGCCCGGCGCAACATCATGTCGAAATCTGCGGGAAATGTGCGAAGTCAGGCCCGCGCCCGCCTCACGTCAGGGGGGCGGAGGCCCAGCGCTTCAAGCGCGCATAGAGGCCCGCGATGACGCCTGCGAAGATCAGTATGGCGAGCGGCACCGCCCAGTGATTTTCGCCCACCAGCGCCAGCGGCGCGTCGCTGTCCGTCCCAGCGACGATGCCGGCGAAGGCGACGCCGAACAGGCTTTCGCCGACGATGAAGCCGGTCGCCATCAGCACGCCCATGCGCTCGGCGAACTCCGGATTGCTCTGGCGCAGCGCCCAGCGGTTGTAGACATGGCCGATGACCGCGCCGACCGGGATCAGCAGCGTCAGCGCCATCGGCAGGTAGATACCCATGCCCACCGCCAGCGGCGGCAGGCGCAGCTTGCCGGCCTTGCCCAGCAATTCGTCGATCAGGATGACGACCGCGCCGATGCCCGCGCCGATGCCGATCAGGCCCCAGTCGAGGTCGCCGCCCAGCACGCCCTTGGCCAGGGCGGAGATCAGCGCGGCCTGCGGGGCGGGCAGCGCATTCTGGCCCGCGCCCGGCGCGCCGGCAAAGCCGAAGGCGCTGTTGAGCAGGTCCAGCACCGGCGGGATGACGAGCGCGCCGAAGATGACGCCAAGCACCAGCGCGAGCTGCTGCTTCCACGGCGTCGCGCCGACCAGCTGGCCGGTCTTGAGATCCTGGAGATTATCGTTGGAAATGGTGGCGATGCCGAACACGATCGCCGTGGTGAAGAGGGCATAGGCGATCAGCGCCTGGGTCTGCGACGGGTCGCCGCCCGACCCGTAGATGGCGGCGAGCAGCAGCGACGCGCCCAGCACGGCGAGGATGCCGACGCCCGAAATCGGGCTGTTCGACGCGCCGATGAGACCCGCCATATAGCCGCAGACCGACGCGATGACGATGCCCGCCACCAGCACATAGGCCAAGGTCAGCCCGATCACCGGCACCGGATTGGCGGCGATCGGCCCGCCCTGCGCGAAGATCCAGAGCAGCACGCCGATCGGCAGCAGGGCGGCCAGGATGGTGCCGCCGACGATGGAGATGGGCAGGTCGCGCTCGGTGATGTCGAGGCTGGCGGCGTCGCCCGCCCGGCGCGTGGCGTTGGCGGCCAGAGCGGAGCGGATGCCGCTGACGATAGGGCCAAGGATCTTGAGCAGGGTCCAGATCGCGGCGACGCCGATCGTGCCTGCGCCGATGAAGCGCGCCTTCATGCGGAAGGCGGTGCCGACCACGTCGGACAGTTCCGCGCCCGCAGGCAGCGGGGCGGTGAGATAGGGGACGAGGCCGGTCCAGCTGATCAGCAGGCCGATGAACATGGCGACACCCACCGACAGGCCGACCAGATGGCCGACGCCGATCAGCGCCATGGAGAAGCTGGTCGACATGGAGGTCGCGCCCGCGCCAAACTTGAAGAAGGTCGCGGCTTCCTCCGCGATGATCTTGGTCTTGGCGGTGATCGAGAAAGCGGCGGCGGCGACGGCGCTGGCGACGATGGCGGCGAGGCCGCGCTTATTTTCTTCCAGCCCTTCGCGCGAACCGGCACCGACCTTGAGCACTTCGGCCGCGGCGACGCCTTCGGGATAGGGGAGGTCCGATCCGGTGACGAGCGCGCGGCGCAGCGGCACCGAATACATGACGCCCAATATGCCGCCGGTCGCAATGGTGAACGCGCTCAGCCAATAGGGAAAGCCCTGCCACCAGCCGATGATGACAAGGCCGGGCAGCACGAAGATGATGGCCGACAGGGTGCCGGCGGCCGATGCGATGGTCTGGACGATGTTGTTTTCCAGGATCGTGCCGGTCGCGAACAGCCGCAGCACCGCCATGGAGATGACCGCCGCGGGAATCGACGTCGCGAAGGTCAGGCCGATCTTGAGGCCCAGATAGACGTTCGCCGCCGTGAAGACGAGCGTGATCAGACCGCCCAGGATCACGCCGCGCAGCGTCAGTTCGGCCATGGCGCTGGCCTGCGCTCCTCCTGCTTGAGCTTGGCTTGTCACCTCTGGTCCCCCTGGCTTGGCGCTTGTGTCATGCGGTTGGTAATAATGTTGCTTGGCCGTGGATCAATCGGAAAGTGGTTCAGGATGCGCTTTCTGGCGCCTGCTCCTGCGCGGCGCGATCGATCCAGCCATGGACCAGTTGCGTCCAGCGCTGATAGCCGCGCGCGTTCAAGTGCAGCCCGTCCGGCCGGAACAGCGTTGCGTCGGGCAGGCCGTCGGTCGCGAGCAGGCTGGAGCCGACATCGACATAATCGAACCGGTCGGCCCGGGCGCGGGCGGCCACGGCCTGGTTCACCGCCGCCATCCGGGGCCATAGCGTCCAGCGGATGGGGCTGGGCTTGAGCGAGAGGAAGGCGATGGGCGCGCGCGGATAATCGATGCGCAGCCGCCGCAGCAGGGTGAGGATGTCGCGGGTGACCGTTTCGGGCGTGGCCCCGGCCGCCAGGTCATTCTCGCCCACATAGACGACGATGGAGCGCGGGGGCAGGGACGGCAGCAGGCGCTTGTAATAATGCAGCACATGCGCCGTGGTCGCGCCGCCGAAACCGCGGTTGACCGTGCCGATGTCGTGGAAACTGCCGGCAATGTCCCACAGCCGGATGCTCGAACTGCCCAGGAACAGCGTGGCGTCGCGGACCGATGGGCCGGCGGCATTGGCCCTCGCAAAGGTTTCGATTTCCCGCGAGAAGGGAAAGACCGGGTCGGCATTGGGCGGCGCGGCGGCGGCGACAACCCATGCGCAGGCGGTCAGCAGCAGCGCGCCGACGCTCCGGCGCGTAACCGACGCGCGCGAGCGCGACAGGCCGCGCTCAATGTCGATGGAGCGGGCGGAGCCGATATTTGCCGTTCGCATAGGCGCCGAACATGCCCGCGATGGCAGGATGATCGACCGGTTCGTCGCTGTCATCGACAACCAGATTCTGCTGGCTGACATAGGCCACATAAGTGGAATCGCCATTTTCCGCGAGCAGATGGTAGAAGGGCTGCTGCTTGTCGGGGCGGGCATGTTCCGGGATGGCTTCATACCATTCCTCGCTGTTGGCGAAGACCGGGTCGATATCGAACACGACGCCGCGGAACCCGAACATGCGATGTTTGACCACGTCGCCGATGTTGAAGCGGGCATGGGCGATCGGCGGAGCAGTCATCCCGGCGCCGAAAATCTGAATCGTGTCTCTCATATGACCAATTTAGGAGGCTCTTGCGCCGACACAAGAAAAATACCCGTTTGGCCGCTTGGCAAGCGCGATTTCATTCGCTAATGGCCGCCCCTCGACCGGATCGGCAACGCTGATCCTTCTGCGGAGAGGTGGCAGAGTGGTCGAATGCACCGCACTCGAAATGCGGCGTGCCCGTGAGGGTACCGAGGGTTCGAATCCCTCCCTCTCCGCCAGTTATTTGCAGAAAACTGCATGATGACGATCTTCTGATTCTTGGCTATCCGGTCCTGGTCCCAGCGCGCCGCGGGCGATAGTTGGCGCGCGCTTGCGGGACGGCGGCGGGACGGGCAACATGGCCCGGAGGGCATCAGCCGGTGATCGCCCGCCATCCTTAGCGAGTGTCCCCGCCCATGCCCTGTCGCGCACCAGCTTTCCTGATCCCCATCGCTGCGGCAGGCGACTGGCGCTAGGGCGCGCGGACCATGTGGGTGCTGCTTGGCATCGCGGTGATCGTCGCGGGTTTTCTGCTGCGTTTCCATCCGCTGCTCGTCATTCTCGCCTCGGCGCTCGTCACGGGGCTGACGGCAGGGCTTGATCCCGTCGCCATCCTCGCCGCCTTCGGCAAGGCGTTCAACGAGGCGCGCTATGTCAGCATCATCTGGATCGTGCTGCCGGTGGTCGGCCTGCTGGAGGCCTATGGCTTGCAGGAGCGGGCGCGCGGCCTGATCGCCCGGATGCGCGGCGCGACGGTGGGGCAGTTCCTGACCTTCTACCTGTTGCTGCGGCAGGGGCTGGCGGCAGTCGGCCTGACCTCGGTCGCGGGTCATGCCCAGACGGTGCGTCCGCTGGTGGCCCCGATCGCGGAAGCGGCGGCGGAGGCGCAGGCGGGCGGGCTGGACGAGGAGGCGCGCGAGGAAGTGAAGGCGTGGGCCGCGGCCACCGACAATGTCGGCCTCTTCTTCGGCGAGGATATTTTCCTCGCCATCGGCTCGATCCTGCTGATCAAGGGGCTGCTGGAGCAATATGACATCCTGCTGGAGCCGCTCCAGCTGTCGGTCTGGGCCATTCCCACGGCGATCGCCGCCTTCCTGATTCATGGCTTTCGCCTGTGGCGGCTGGACCGGCGGTTGCGGCGGCGGTGCGCGGAGAAGCAGCCATGATCACCCTCCACTGGGTCTATGCGCTGGCCGGCGCGATCTTCGCGGCCTTCGCCCTGCTGGGCGCGCGTGATCGAGCCACCCCGCGCCGCTGGACCAATGCCGCCTTCTGGGCGCTGCTGGCGCTCAGCATGTGGGCGGGCGACCGGCTGGGCGATGTCGGCAACGGCCTGCTGGTGCTGGGCCTCATCGGCCTGGGCGCGCTCGGCGGGCTCGGCCGGGGCGATGGCGCCGTCCCGCCGGAGACAAGGCAGGCGCGTGCCGACCGGTTCGGCAATCGCCTGTTCGTCATCGCGCTCATCATCCCGGCGACTGCGTTGATCGGCACGATCCTCTTCAAGCAGGCGCCGGACTGGTTCGACGGCAAGCAGGCGACGCTGATCGCGCTGGCGCTGGGCGTGCTGATCGCCATGACGGTCGGCTG
Organism: Sphingobium sp. V4; assembly: GCF_029590555.1. Lineage (NCBI taxonomy): Bacteria > Pseudomonadati > Pseudomonadota > Alphaproteobacteria > Sphingomonadales > Sphingobiaceae > Sphingobium > Sphingobium sp. V4. The sequence goes on from NZ_CP081001.1 coordinate 3,028,965, forward strand.
CCTCTGGCTGCGCGCCGGCGCGCGGGTGCCGCTGCAACAGGGGCGGCGGCTGATGGACTGTATCGGCTGGGCGGCGATCCTGCCGCAGATGCTGGCCAGCCTGGGCGCGGTGTTCGCGCTCGCCGGCGTGGGAGATGCGGTCGGCGGCATCGTGAGCCAAGCAATCCCCGATGGGAGCCTGCTCGGCGCGGTGATCGCCTATGGGCTGGGCATGGCGCTGTTCACCATCGTCATGGGCAACGCCTTCGCCGCCTTCCCCGTGATGACGGCGGCGATCGGCGTGCCCCTGCTCATCCGCACCTGGCACGGCGATCCGGCGGTCATCTGCGCCATCGGCATGTTGGCGGGCTTCTGCGGCACGCTGATGACGCCGATGGCCGCCAACTTCAACCTGGTCCCCGCTGCCCTGCTGGAACTCAAGGACCAGCATGGCGTCATCAAGCGGCAGGTCGGTACGGCGCTGCCGCTGCTGCTCGTCAACATTCTCCTCATCTACTGGCTCGCCTTCCCATGACCCGCCTGACCTCCGATATCGCCAGCCGCTTCGCGGCGCTCACCCTCTCCCATCTCGGCCGCCGCTATCCCTTCAAGATGGATCTGGTGCTGAACGGGCCGGAGGATGCGCGCGAACCGGCCGAGCATCATCCGATCTTCCACGGCAGTTTCGACTGGCACAGCTGCGTCCATGGCTGGTGGCAGGTGATGCGGCTGACGCGCCTGTTTCCCGGCCTGCCGGAAGCGGCGGCGATCCGGGAGCGGGCCGACGTCATGCTGGTGCCGGACAGGGTGGCGGGCGAGCGCGCCTATCTCGCCCGGCCGATGAGCGCGGGGTTCGAGCGTCCCTATGGCTGGGCGTGGCTGCTGGCGCTGCATCAGGAACTGGCCCGGCATGACGCGCCCTGGGCAGCGGCGATCGAGCCGCTGGCACTTGATTTCGCCGCGCGCTTCCACGCTTTCCTGCCCCGGCTCACCTATCCGCTGCGGGTCGGCACGCATTTCAACATCGCCTTCGCGCTGGTGCTGGCGCTGGACTGGGCGCGGACACGCGATCCGGCGCTGGTCGACCTGATCCGGGATCGGGCGCTGCACTGGTTCGGGCAGGACCGCGCCTGCCAGGCCTGGGAGCCGGGCGGCGACGAATTTCTCTCGCCCTCCTTATGCGAGGCGCTGCTGATGAGCCGCCTGCTGGAGCCTGCGGCTTTCGCCGACTGGTTCCACGCCTTCCTGCCGCGATCGGCGCAGGGCGAGCCGGCGACGCTCTTCACCCCCGCCATCGTGTCCGACCGCAGCGACGGCAAGATCGCGCATCTGGACGGACTGAACCTCAGCCGGGCCTGGTGCTGGCGCGCGATCGCCGCCGCGCTGGGGGAGGACGATCCCGTCTTCATGCGCGCTCAGGACGCCGCCCGCGTCCATATCGACGCCAGTCTGCCCCATGTCGCGGGCGATTATATGGGGGAGCATTGGCTCGCGACCTTCGCCCTGCTCGCGCTCGAATGAGGCGTCAGTGGCTCACCGCGTGGACGAACATGTAGCCTTCGTTGCGGATGGTGCGGATCACCGGCCCCTTGAGGCCTGAAGCGGCCAGCTTGCGGCGCAGGCGGCAGAGCTGGACGTCGATCGACCGGTCATAATGGTCGCTGGTCTTGCCATGCACCTGGTCGAGCAGTTGCGACCGGTCCAGCACCTGGCGCGGATGCTCGATGAACACCCGCAGCAGCTGAAATTCGCCCTCCGACAGCAAGATCGCGGTGCCGGCCGGATCGAACAGCTGGCCGGTCTGCAGATCGACCCGCCAGCCCGCGAAGCGGACGGCGCTCGCCGGGCTGGCGCCGACCTGCGCCGCGCCGCGCAGGGCTGTCCTGATGCGCGCCAGCAATTCGCGGGGATTGGCCGGTTTGCTGAGGCAATCCTCGGCCCCCATTTCCAGAGCGGCGATCCGGGTCGCTTCGGTGCAGGCGGCCGAATGGAGGATCACCGGCAGGCGATGGTCCACCACCAGCTCGCGCAGCAGCCCGCCGCCATTGTCGGCCTGGATCAGCGGGTCCAGCACGACCAGCGCATAGTCCGTCCGCCCCAGCAGCGCGCGCATCATGCCGGGGCTGGCGGCGTCATCGGTGGCGAAGCCGTACCGGGCGAACAGGTCGGCCAACCGGGCCGTCAGCGGGGCATCGTCATCGACGATGAGCAGGCGTTTGTGCATGGCGATCATCGTCCGAATGACGCTGCCGCCAGCGGACAACCGTCCCTGAACGGTCGGCCTGGTCCTGCCAGCGCAGGCGGGTCGCGAGCAGGGCTTCGGCCCGTGCGTAATGGGCGCGCAACCATGCGGACAGCCGGTGATCCATCAGATCGGCGGTGCGCAGCGGACGGCCGCAACGGCCCGACCCGTTCAATCGCCGCAGCAGGCGGCGGCTGAGGCGATACCAGCCGGGAATGTGGATGAACCAGCTCTTGTCGGCCACCGCGCGGCGGGTGAACAGGTTCATCGCCCGCGCCATCCACAGCAGGGGCCGGCTGAGCGAGGGATTGCGGGCATCGAAATCGATCTGTGACAGGTCCACCTCCAGCCCGAAACGCGCCGCGAAGGCGGACGCGAAGCCGCGCGGATCGGCGCGGAAATCCTCGTAGCGGAAGACATGGACCCGATCGGGCCCGAACAGCATGTCATACAGGCCGATCAGCCGGTGATAGTCGAAATGGTCGAGACGAAAACCGGGCGCCTCGTCGCGTTCGGGGGCCACCGGGCTGAGCCGGTCGCGCCCGAACAGATAGCGTTCGAGCCCGAACGTGCCGCCGCCTTTCACATATTGCAGCCACGCCGCGGCGATGGCGGAAACGGGATCGCGCACGAAAATGACGATATCCGCGTCGGGCAGAGTCGCGTGCAGCCGATAGGCGATATCCTTGGACAGGTTGCCCGCCAGCCCGCCATTATGCAGGCCGCCGGTCAGATTTTCCTCGCACAACAATGCCCGGTCCCGGTCGGCGCCCAGGATGCGGCGGGCCTGCGCCGGGTCGAAATGCAGCGCCCCCGGTGCCAGCAAGGCCGCGCGCGCGGTGGCGCGGGCCAGGTAGCGGCGGTTGCGGACGGCGGGGTAGAAAATCTCCTGGAACCAGGTCGTGCCGGTCTTGTGATAGCCGATATGGACGATCGCCCCCATGTCAGGCGGCCTGCGGCAGAATGGAGGGAAGGAGGGCACTATCCTCGTCCGACAGGCAGAGCCGGCAGTGCCGGTCCCAGGACAGGTTGGCCTGCGCCCAGGCGCGGGCCCGGTCGCCGATGCGCCGGCACAGGGCGGGATCGCGCACCAGCAGGTCGAGCGCGCTGCGGATCGAATCGATCGAACGACCATCGACGATGAAGCCGGTCACGCCGTCGCGGACCAGTTCGGCCGGGCCGCCATCCTGTCCGACGACGCACACCATGCCGTGCGCCATGGCGTCGGCGATGGACAGGCCGAAGCCCTCGATTTCCGCGCCGTCCTCCAGAGCGATCTGGGGATGGAGGAAGATGTCGGCCTGGGCATGGTGGTGCGCCAGTTCCGCGTCGGTCACATAGCCCGCCATGACGATCCGGTCGGCCAGGTCGGCCTCGCGGATGACTTCGCGCACGCGCACGCCATCGATGCCGCGCCCGACGATGACGTGGCGCAGCCCTTCGTCGCGGCGCGCGCAGGGAATGACGGCGCGGACGGCGGCGGGCACATTCTTGCGCGCGACGAGGCGGCAGACGGTGAGCAGGCGGGGGCTGCCCTCGCCCTGGGCGAAGGGGGTGGGCGCGCGCAGGGCGGGCATCACCACGCCGTTCCACGCCGTGACGGCGCGCGCGTCGAGATGGGGCAGGCGATCGAGCAGAAGGGTGCGGGTCACGTCGCTGACCGCGATGATCCGCTGCGCCCGCGCCAATGTCAGGCGCAGCAGCACGAATGCCAGCCCGTGCGGCCGCCCGACCTCGCGGCCATGGATGGTCACGAGCAGCGGCCGGGGAAAGAGCAGGGCGGGCAGCGCCGCGCGCCAGGTGCAGGCGTGGATCATGTCCGGCCGGTCGCCTGCCATCCAGGCGCTCAGCATCGCGTGAAACAGCCGCCAGTAGACGATCAGCGTGGCTGCCGCGCCGACATCGATCAGGGTCACGCCGCCCTCCTGCACCCGGCGCGGCCCGGCCGAGGACTTGGCGAAGAGGGTTACGCGCCGTCCCTGCGCGGCATAGGCGCGGCCGACTTCGCGGGCATAGGTCTGCACCCCGCCCTCGTCGGGTTCATAGACGCGGGCGACGAGCCAGAGATCGGACGGAGCGTCAGGCATGGGGCAGGGGGTCCAGTCGGGTCAGGGAGGGCATCGGCCGCACGGCGACGGGCCGGCTCCGGTGGAGATAGGCGGCGAGCGCACGGGCGGCGCGGGTCGAGGCCGGCTGGGCGCCATGGTCGAACGTGCGGGCGACGCCCTGGCGCTGGGCCGCCTGATAGGCAGCGTGGCTGGCGATGGCCGCCTCCGCCTCGTCGACGATATGGGCTGCGCTCTCCAGCACCGGGCCATAGCGCCAATGCCCGTAGCTCGGATCGTCGTGCCAGGCGGCGGCGTGACCGTTCAGGAACAGGCAGGGGCGCGGGCGCGCCAGATATTCATAGACCTGGCTGCTGACGTCGCCGAGATAGAGGTCCGCCATGTGGACATAGCTCATGTCCACGCTCGCCCGGCTGCCAAGGTCGACATGGATATGGGGCAGTGCGGCGAAGGGCGCCAGCCGCGTCTCCATTTCGGCCCGTTTGCGGCGCTTGTCGAACAGGCGGATATGGGGCGCGACGATCAGGTTGAACCGGTCATCCTGCGCGAAACGGCCGATCACTTGTTCGCCCATGCTCGACCAGGAAGACAGGCCGGGCGAGAAGTGGGGATTGTAGAGGACCACCGGCCGGGCGTTGGGGAAGAGTCGTTGTCGCCGCGCGCCCTGCGTCAGGTCGAACTTGGAATAGCCGGCGACGGCATAATGACCCTCGCGGATCAGCCCTTCGTCCAGCATCCGTCGCCGTTGCTTGTCGCCGGCGAGCAGCACGAAATCGAACCGGGCGATGCGCCGGTCATAGCCGACGGCCCGGTCGCCCGCGCCGTGGCAGGTATGGATGAAGCGGGTATTGCCCAGGCCCAGCCGCTTGAGGAGGAGCGAGGTGCGTTCCGGCACCACGATCGCGTCATAGCCGGCGAGCCAGTTGCGCGCGGCCAGCAATGCCGGCAGCTTGGGCGGGGTCGTAACGCCGGCCAGCCGGGCCAGCGCCTCCAGCCAGCGCCCGCCGCAGCGCAGGAAGCGGATCGGTCCCGCCCCGCGCGCCGCGGCTATGTCCCGCGCGAGCGTCAGATGGTCGTCGGTGACGGCCATCAGGTCCACGGCAAAGGCGGGATCGCGCGACAGCTCGATCGCGATCGGCAATGCGTGCAGCAGCTGGTGAATCTGGGCGTTGAAGAAGAAGCAGAGGCGCTGCGGCCGGGCCAGGAGCGCGGCTTCGCCGTGGATGAGCCAGGGGCGTCCCATGATGATTCTCCGTTGGTGCAGACCCGAACGGAGGACATGCCGCGTATTTATCGCGGCGGAATTTCACTATGCGTCAGCGCGCAAGGTGCGTGCAACAAAGATGTCAAACAGGGGCGGGCTGGCGCAATGAAGCGATCGTGCCCCTTGAAAAGGCCGGGTGCGTGCCCCGGATCACTCTCGCCCCGTCATCCCTGGCTTTGCGGGGATGACGGAGGAAAGTGGGCGGCGATCAGTCGCGCAGCAGTTCGTTGATGCCGGTCTTGGAACGCGTCTGCGCGTCGACGCGCTTGACGATCACCGCGCAATAGAGGCTGGGGCCGGGCGTGCCGTCGGGCAGCGGCTTGCCGGGCAGGGAGCCGGGGACGACCACCGAATAGGGCGGCACTTCGCCGATGAACACTTCGCCGGTGGCGCGGTCCACGATCTTGGTCGACATGCCGATGAACACGCCCATCGACAGCACCGAACCCTTGCCGATACGCACGCCTTCGACGACTTCGGAACGGGCGCCGATGAAGCAGTCATCCTCGATGATGACAGGGTCGGCCTGAAGCGGTTCCAGCACGCCGCCGATGCCGACGCCGCCCGACAGATGGACATTCTTGCCGATCTGGGCGCAGCTGCCGACCGTCACCCAGGTGTCGACCATCGTGCCTTCGTCGACGAAGGCGCCGATATTGACGAAGCTCGGCATCAGGATGACGTTCCTGGCGATATGACTGCCTGCGCGGGCGAAGCTGCCCGGCACGGCGCGGAAACCGGCGGCGCGGAAGGCGGCCTCGTCCCAGCCGGCGAACTTGCTCGGCACCTTGTCCCACCAATGGCCCGCACCCGGACCATTGTCGATCATGACATTGTCATTGAGGCGGAAGGACAGCAGCACCGCCTTCTTCGCCCACTGGTTGACCTGCCAGCCTTCCGCGGTCGGCTCGGCGACGCGCAGTTCTCCCTTGTCGAGCAGGGCCAGCGCCTTGTCCACCGCCTGGCGGACCTCGCCCTGGGTCGAAAGGCTGACATTGGCCCGGTCCTCCCAGGCGGCGTCGATGGTGGCGATCAGATCTTGGCTCATGGTTCAGTCCCCAATGATGTCGGCCAGGAATGGCGTCAGATGGTCGGTTTCGAAATCGATGAAATCGGGATGATGGCCATGATCCCCCGCTTCCGAGCCATTATTGACCCAGATGGTGGTCATGCCGATCGCCTTGGCGGGTGCCAAGTTGCGGGCCATATCCTCGAAGAAGGCGGCACGAGTCGGATCGACGTCGTGAACCCGGCACAGCTCGGCATAGCCCGACGGGTCGGGCTTGGGCACATATTGGCAGGCGTGGATGTCGTGGATCAGCTCGAACGTGCCGCTAAGCCCCAGCCTGTCCAGCACGCGCGCCGCATAGGCGGCATCGCCATTGGTGAAGATCAGGCGTCGGCCTGGCAGCGCCGCGATGCAGCGGTTCAGTTCGCCGTCTATTTCGAGACGGTCCATGGATATGTCATGGACATAGTCCAGAAATTCGCGCGGCTCGACGCCATGATGGTGCATCAGCCCCGACAGGGTCGTGCCATGTTCCAGGAAATAGCGTTTCTGCGTCTGGCGCGCGACCACCGGGTCGCATCCCAGCAGCCCCTGGATGAACTCGCCCATCTTCACGTCGATCAGGCCGAACAGGTCCGTCTTCGCCGGGTAGAGCGTATTGTCCAGATCGAAGATCCAGCTGTCGATATGGGCCATATCCGCGCGCATGGCCGCGCCCTAATCCCGCGCGGGGGCAAGGGCAAGGGGCGGAGGGCTATTCGAGTTGTCCTAATCCTCAACGTCGTCCCCGCGGAGGCGGGGATCCATCTCCAGACCTCTCGTCCGGTTGCAACGTCGGGAGATGGATTCCCGCCTCCGCGGGAATGGCAGGGATTGTGGGCTATGCTGTGCCGCAGCCCGGCGTTTCGCTGTCCTGATAGAAGGCCTGCACCGCCGCCCAGGCGTCCTCGGCGGTTTCGACCCAGGTAAGGAGGTTGAGGTCCGACGGCGCGATCACGCCTTCGTCGGCCAGCGCCTCGAAATCGACCACCCGATTCCAGAATTCCCGGCCGAACAGCAGGATCGGGATCGGCTTCATCTTGCCGGTCTGGATCAGGGTCAGCAGCTCGAACATCTCGTCGAACGTGCCGAACCCGCCGGGGAACACCGCCAGCGCGCGGGCGCGCAGCAGGAAGTGCATCTTGCGCAGCGCGAAATAGTGGAACTGGAAGCTCAGCTCCGGCGTCACGAAGCGGTTGGGCGCCTGTTCATGCGGCAGGACGATGTTCATGCCGATCGTCGTCTGGCCGACATCGATCGCGCCGCGATTGGCTGCCTCCATGATCGAGGGGCCGCCGCCCGAGCAGACGACGAAGTGGCGACATCCCGCGTCATTCACCGGATATTGGGCGGCGATGCGTGCCAGCTTGCGCGCTTCGTCATAATAGATCGCCTTGCGGCCGAGATTTTCGGCGATGCGCCGCTGTTGCGGCGTGGTCGCCGCGTCGATCCGCGCCTGCACTTCTTCGGGCTGCGGGATGCGGGCGGAGCCGTAGAAGACGAAGGTCGACTCGATCTTCGCCTCGTCCATCAGCAACTGGGGTTTGAGCAGTTCGAGCTGGAAGCGGATGGGGCGCAGATCCTCGCGCAGCAGGAATTCCGTATCCTGAAAGGCGAGCTTGTAGGCCGCGCTCTGCGTCTGCGGGGTGCCGGTCAGATGTTTGCGGGCATCATCGGCCTCTTCGCGGGCCGGACGGAATTTCCGTTCTTCGATTTCTTTTTTCGTCATTTGCACCGACTTAGTGCGCGGGAACGACAAAACCAAGACCGGATCGCGGCAAATGCGGGCAGGTCGTCGCTAGCGGCAAAATCCCCCTTTGCCCCCCATGTCGAAATGGAAATGGTCATGATGGGCGGCGTTATAGTCGGGGCTGAGGACGGTGTTGAAACGCTTGCAGGCGCTGGCGTGGATCAGGCTCAGAAACTGGCGCGTCTGCTTGTCGCCATTCCAGTCCTTCTGCACGCTGATCCGGCGTCCGTCGGCCAGGACGAAGGCGGACACGTCGATCGCGTTGCTGTGTGCATGTTCGCTCAATCGGCCGCTGCCCGCGATCGGCCGGCAATTATAGGTGCCGAACGTCTCGATCTTCTGGATTTCCGCGCCCAGTACCAGGCGTGCGGCCGGCTGCACGCCATAACGCGCCCAGGCCGCGAAATTGGCGGCGAGCGTGCAGGTCATAGCGCCGAGGCCGGTGGCAGGGACGCCGATGTCGATCAGCTTGACGCTGCCGATCGCGCTGCACCCGCCGCCGAAATTCCGGTCGGGCAGGGGTGTGAAGGCCACCGCCTGGGATTGCAGTTTCGCAAGGCATTGCCGCGTTTCCAGCGCCGGCTGGGCTGGCGCGCGGACTGGATTCGATGCGCGAGTCACCTTGCCGCGCGGCACCAGGTCGCCGCCGCATCCCGCCAATGCCATCGTGCCTGACAGCAGCACGGCCAGGGCCGCGCCGCGCAGGTTGCCCTTCGCCCGCCTTTCCATGAATCGGGTCTTTACCACTGGAAAGGCAGCGGGGGGTTAACGACACCAACGATTCGTCGCATTTCGACATTCGCCTTGACTCTTTCCCCTATCTCTCTAGTGCGGCCGACGGGCCACGCGGTCCCAACGCCGCGCGTGCTCTCTGTAAGGAGACGCATTACATGACTGATCTGACTGCCGTTGACGCCACCCTTGCGCCTGTCGCAAAGCCTGCCAGCCGTCCGGCCCGCCCCTTCTTCTCTTCCGGTCCCTGCGCCAAGCCTCCGGGCTGGGACGCCGCCAAGCTGAGCACGGACTCGCTCGGCCGCTCGCACCGCGCCAAGATCGGCAAGACCCGCCTCGCTTATTGCATCGACCTGATGCGCGAACTGCTGAACCTGCCCGACACCCACCGCATCGGCATCGTGCCCGGGTCCGACACCGGCGCCTTCGAAATGGCGATGTGGACGATGCTGGGCGCCCGCCCCGTCACCACGCTCGCCTGGGAAAGCTTCGGCGAAGGCTGGGTGACGGACGCCGCCAAGCAGCTGAAGCTCGACCCCACCGTCATCCGCGCCGACTATGGCCAGCTGCCGGACCTTGGCACCGTCGATTTCTCGAACGACGTGCTTTTCACCTGGAACGGCACCACCTCGGGCGTGCGCGTGCCGAACGCCGACTGGATTCCGGCCGATCGTGAAGGCCTGACCTTCGCCGACGCGACCAGCGCGGTCTTCGCTTACGAGATCGACTGGACCAAGATCGACGTCGCCACCTTCTCCTGGCAGAAGGTGCTGGGCGGCGAGGGCGGCCATGGCGTGCTGATCCTTGGCCCCCGCGCCGTGGAACGCCTCGAAACCCACACCCCGGCCTGGCCGCTGCCCAAGGTCTTCCGCCTGATGGCGAAGGGCAAGCTCGCCGAAGGCGTGTTCAAGGGCGAGACGATCAACACCCCCTCGATGCTCGCTGTCGAGGACGCGATCTTCGCGCTCGAATGGGGCAAGTCGCTGGGCGGCCTCAATGGCCTGATCGCGCGCAGCAACGCCAATGCGGCAGCGCTGAACAAGATCGTCGAGGAACGCGACTGGCTCGGCCATCTCGCCGCCGACGCGGCGTCGCGCTCGACCACGAGCGTCTGCCTGACCGTCGAGGGTGCGGACGAAGCCTTTATCAAGGCCTTCGCCGCGCTCCTCGAAAAGGAAGGCGCCGCCTATGACGTCGCGGGCTATCGCGACGCCCCGGCGGGCCTGCGCATCTGGTGCGGCGCGACCGTCGAAACTGCCGATATCGAGGCGCTCGGTCCCTGGCTCGACTGGGCCTATGCCCAGACCAAGGCTGCTTAACTAACCTCTTCCCTTATATTCCCGTCATCCCAGCGAAAGCTGGGATCTCAGGCCTCTTGGTACGACTTCGCCGCCTGAGATCCTGACTTTCGTCAGGATGACGAATTGCACAGAAAGGCAATTCGTCATGCCCAAGGTACTTATCAGCGACAAGATGGACCCCCGCGCCGCCGCGATTTTCCGTGAACGCGGCGTGGAAGTCGATGAAATCACCGGCAAGACCCCCGAAGAGCTGAAGGCGATCATCGGCCAGTATGACGGTCTCGCCATCCGCAGCTCGACCAAGGTCACCAAGGAGATTCTGGAGGCCGCGACCAATCTGAAGGTCATCGGCCGCGCCGGCATCGGCGTCGACAATGTCGATATCCCGGCCGCTTCGGCCAAGGGCGTGATCGTCATGAACACGCCGTTCGGCAACTCGATCACCACCGCGGAACATGCCATCGCGCTGATGTTCGCGCTGGCTCGCCAGCTGCCCGAGGCGAACGCGCAGACGCAGGCGGGCCTGTGGCCCAAGAACGGTTTCATGGGCGTGGAAGTCACCGGCAAGGTGCTCGGCCTGATCGGCGCGGGCAATATCGGCTCGATCGTCGCCAGCCGCGCGCTGGGCCTGAAGATGAAGGTCGTCGCCTTCGATCCCTTCCTGACCCCGGAACGCGCGATCGAGATGGGCGTGGAAAAGGCCGATCTCGACACGCTGCTGGCCAAGGCCGACTTCATCACGCTGCACACGCCGCTGACCGACCAGACCCGCAACATCCTGTCGAAGGACAATCTCGCCAAGACCAAGAAGGGCGTGCGGATCATCAACTGCGCGCGTGGCGGCCTGATCGACGAGGCGGCGCTGAAGGAGGCGCTGGATTCGGGCCATGTCGCGGGCGCCGCGCTCGACGTGTTCGCCACCGAGCCGGCGAAGGAATCGCCGCTGTTCGGCACGCCGAACTTCATCTGCACCCCGCATCTGGGCGCATCGACCGATGAAGCGCAGGTCAATGTCGCGCTCCAGGTCGCCGAACAGCTGAGCGACTATCTGCTCGACGGCGGCATCACCAATGCGCTGAACGTCCCCAGCCTGTCGGCCGAGGAAGCCCCGAAGCTCAAGCCCTATATGGCGATCGCGGAGAAGCTGGGCAGCCTGGTCGGCCAGCTCGAAGGCGATGCCATCACCGGCGTCGCGGTCGAGGTGGAGGGCCATGCCGCCGAACTCAACCAGAAGCCGATCACCGCTGCGGTGCTCGCCGGCCTGATGCGAGTCTATTCGGACACGGTGAACATGGTCAACGCGCCCTTCCTGGCGAAGGAGCGCGGTCTGGACGTGCGCGAAGTCCGTCACGACCGCGAGGGCGATTACCAGACCCTGGTGCGCGTCACCGTCACGACGGCGAATGGCGACAAGTCGGTGGCCGGCACGCTGTTCGGCCATGCCCAGCCGCGTCTGGTCGAGCTGTTCGGCATCAAGGTCGAAGCCGATCTCGACGGCACCATGCTCTACATCGTCAACCAGGACGCGCCCGGCTTTATCGGTCGCCTGGGTAGCAAGCTGGGCGAGGCGGAAGTCAATATCGGCACCTTCCACCTTGGCCGTCGCGACCAGGGCGGCGAAGCCGTGCTGCTGCTGTCGGTCGACGGTACCGTCACCGAGCCGCTGCGCTGGGAAATCTGCAACCTCACCGGGGTGAAGCAGGTCAAGCTGCTGCGCTTCGCCTGATTTCGACCCTCGGGTCCGGGCATCGCCGAATGCCCGGACCCGAGAGTAGAGGGACTGGCCAAAATCGCATAATTCGCTAAAGGGCCAGCCCATGACCATGACAAGCGCCATGATCCCGCCCGGCCTTCTTCCCGAAGGCCTGTCCGACCGCCTGCCGCCGCAGGCCGAAGCCTCCGCCCGGCTGGCGCGCCGCGTGCTCGATACGTTCGCGACTCATGGCTATGAACGGGTCATGCCGCCGCTGGCGGAGTTCGAGGATACGCTGACCCAGCGCCTCAAATCCATGCGCGCGCAGGATCTGGTCCGTGCCGTCGATCCGGTGTCGCAGCGCAGCCTCGCCTTCCGCCCGGACATGACCGCACAGGTCGGCCGCATCGCCGCCACCCGCCTGGCGAGTGTGCCGCGCCCGCTGCGTCTCTCCTACGCCGGCCCGGTCATCCGCCAGAAGGCGAGCCAGTTGCGCCCTGAGCGCGAGAAGATGCAGCTTGGCGCCGAACTGATCGGCAGCGACAGCACCGCCGCGGCGGTGGAGATCGTCAACATCGCGATCGAGGCGCTGACCGCCGCCGGGGTCGCCGGCATCACCATCGATTTCACCCTGCCCGACTTGATCGACGCGCTGGCCGCCGGTCCGCTGCCGCTTGCCGGGCAGGAGATCGAGGCGGTCCGCGCCGGACTGGATGCGAAGGATGCGGGCGCGCTGGTGGCGATCAGCCCGGCGGCGGCCGCCTATCTGCCGCTGATCGAGGCGACCGGACCATTTCATGCCGCGATGGAGCGGCTGGAGGCGTTCAGCGCAGAGCTGGGCGGCGCGATCGACAGCCGCATCGCCGGTCTGCGCGCCATCGCCAAACCGATCGGCTGGGACATCACCCTGACCCTTGATCCGACCGAACGCCATGGTTTCGAGTTCCAGAACTGGTTTGGCTTCTCCATCTTCGCCGAAGGCTTCATCGGCGAGATCGGCCGCGGAGGCAGCTACGCCATCGCCCGCGCCGACCGCGCGGACGAGCCGGCCATGGGCTTTTCCCTCTATCCCGATCCGCTGATCGACGCGGGCTTCGGCGGTGAAAGTCCCCGGCGGCTGTTCCTGCCGCTGGGTCATGACGCCACGCGCGCGGCGGAACTGCGGGCCGAAGGCTGGCACACCGTAGCAGCGTTGTCCGGCGATGAAAATGGTACGGCCCAGCGTTGTTCGCATTGGCTGGACGGCGGGGAACCGCGCGCCTATTGACTTGACTTCACCGGGGCAGCGCGGCTAACGCGCGGCCCGCAACAGGGCGCAGTGCGCGCCCATTTGATCCCACCGGCATGTCGAGTCCCGTCGAAGGACATGGCCGGTCCGCGCGGCGGGCGGAGGACTGTATCTGTGGCAAATGTGACCGTGATCGGCGCCCAGTGGGGCGACGAAGGCAAGGGCAAGATCGTCGACTGGCTGTCGGAGCGCGCCGATGTCGTCGCCCGTTTCCAGGGCGGCCATAATGCCGGCCACACGCTGGTCGTGGGCGAGAAGGTCTACAAGCTCTCGCTGCTCCCTTCGGGCATCGTGCGTGGCACGCTCAGCGTGATCGGCAATGGCGTGGTGCTTGATCCCTGGCACTTCCGCGATGAGGTCGCCAAGCTCAAGGGACAGGGGGTCGAGATCAATCCCGGCAATCTCCAGATCGCCGAAACCTGCCCGTTGATCCTGCCCTTCCACCGCGACCTCGATGGCCTGCGCGAGGATGCGAGCGGCGCCGGCAAGATCGGCACCACTCGTCGCGGCATCGGTCCGGCCTATGAGGACAAGGTCGGCCGCCGCGCCATCCGCGTCTGCGACCTCGCCCATCTCGACGACCTTGGCCCGCAGATCGACCGGCTGACCGCGCATCATGACGCGCTGCGCGCCGGGTTCGGCGAGGCGCCGATCGATCGCGCCGCGCTGATCGCCGAACTGACGGAGATTGCCGACTTCATCCTGCCTTTCGTCAAGCCGGTCTGGCTGACGCTCAACAAGGCGAAGGCGGACGGCAAGCGCATCCTGTTCGAGGGCGCGCAGGGCACGCTGCTCGACATCGATCATGGCACCTATCCCTTCGTCACCTCGTCCAACACGGTGGCGGGCACGGCGGCGAGCGGCACTGGCCTTGGTCCCAATGGCGCCGGTTTCGTACTGGGCATCGTCAAGGCCTACACCACCCGCGTCGGCTCCGGCCCGTTCCCGACCGAACAGGAAAATGACGTCGGCCAGCGGCTGGGCGAGCGGGGTCATGAATTCGGCACCGTCACCGGCCGCAAGCGTCGCTGCGGCTGGTTCGACGCCGTGCTGGTGCGCCAGTCGGTCGCCGTGTCGGGCGTCACCGGCATCGCGCTGACCAAGTTGGACGTGCTGGACGGGTTCGACATGCTCAAAATCTGCGTCGGCTACCAGATCGGCGACCAGAGGTTCGACTATCTGCCCGCCCATGCGCAGGACCAGGCGAAGGCGGAGCCGATCTACGAGGATATCGAAGGCTGGCAGGACACCACCGCCGGCGCGCGCAGCTGGGCCGATCTTCCGGCGCAGGCGATCAAATATATCCGTCGTATCGAGGAGCTGATCGGTTGCCCGGTCACGCTCGTCTCCACCAGCCCCGAGCGCGACGATACCATCCTCGTCCGCGATCCGTTCGCGGACTGATCGCCATGGCGGGAGAGCGTTTCGAGCGCCACAAGCAGCCCTGGACCCAGGACGAGATCCAGAAGCTGCACACGCTGGCAAAGAAGGGCATGGCGCTCAAGGCCATCGCCAAGGCGCTCACCCGCAGCGAGGAATCGGTCAAGACCCGTGCCAAGCAGGACGGGCTGTCGATCGCGAAATTGCGCTAACGCCGATGCCCCATGCGCTGGTCGATCCAGACCAGCGCATGGCCGGCGAGCAGGAATCCGGCGGCGATCAGCAGGGCATTGAGCGCGACCTGCCCGATGCCGAGCTTCGTCACGTCGAGGAAGGGATAGGCATATCGTCCTTCCATCGCCCCGCGGAGCAGGGCGTAGGGCAGATAGGCGGCGGGAAAGAGCGCCCAGATCCAGGGATCGCGCCAGCCCAGCATCCCCTTGCGGGCGCATGTCAGCCACCAGAGCGGCGCGAGCAGCGGCGTCACCTTGTGCAGCAGCATATCGGCCAGCAGCGCGCCGCCGCTCAACGACAGAAGCCCGCGCAGCAGCAGGCCATAGATCACGCCCACCAGAAATATCGCCAGCAGGACGCCGCCGAGCAACCGGGGCGCGACCCTGCGGTCGAACGCGATGGCGGTGAAGGTCATCGCGACCGCGACATTGGTCAGCACCGTGAAGAAACGCAACAATATCCACAGCGTCCCGGCCACCGACCCGATCTGGGCAAAGGTCGCCTGGAACTGGACCCCCAGCCCCGCCACGGCCGCCAGCGCGACCAGCGCCGCCCCGAACCGCGCCATCATGCCCGCGCCGTCTCCCGTCCATCCTCTTCGCCCGCCGAGATCACGGTGGCGGCCACCAGGTCGCCGGTCACGTTGAGCGACGTGCGACACATGTCGAGGAAGCGGTCGACGCCCAGCACCAGGCCGATGCCGGCGGGCGGGATGCCGACCATACCCAGGATCATGGCCACGACCGGTAGCGATCCGGCCGGAACCCCGGCCGTGCCGACCCCGCCCAGGATGCAGACCAGCATCACCATCAGTTGCTGCGTCAGGCTGAGGTCGATGCCGAAAAATTGCGCCAGGAAGATCACCGTGATCCCTTCGAACATCGCCGTGCCATTCTGGTTGGCGGTGGCGCCGATGGTGAGCACGAAGCGCGCGATGCGACGGGGCAGATGGAGATTGTCCTCCGCCACGCGAAGCGCCGTGGGCAGGGTGGCGTTGGACGAAGCGGTGGCGAAGGCCATCACCGTCGCCTCCTGCACCGCCGCGAAGAAGCGCAGCGGCGATCGGCGCGCGAAGACCAGCAGCAGGAGCGAGAAGACGCCGAACATCTGGATCGCCAGCGCCAGCAGCACGACGCCGACATAGGCGGACAGGCGGATCAGCAAGTCCCAGCCGAACTGCGCCGCCAGGTTGAACATGAAGCAGGCGATGGCGACCGGGGCCAGGCGGATGACGATGCCGATCAGGCGCATCGTCACTTCGAACATCCCCTCCATGGCGGTCAGCAGCAGCCTGGACCGATCGGTCTGGACCAGCAGCAGGCCGATGCCGAAGAACAGAGCGAAGACCATTACCGCCAATATGTCGTTGTCGGCCATCGCACTGACGACATTGTCGGGCACGATGGCGATCAGCGCCTGCATCCCGGTGGGCGTGTCGCCGCCGCGATCCAATATGGCCTGGGCGCCCGGTCCTGCCTCGGCCAGCATCGCGCGCGCCTGCGCCGGGTCGATCCCCACCCCCGGCTGGAGCAGGTTGACGAGGGTGAGGCTCAGCGCCACCGCGATGCCCGACACGATCAGCGTGTAGACGAGCGTGCGGATCCCCACGCGCCGCAGGGATCGCAGTTCGCCCATCTCGGCGATGCCGACGATCAGCGCCGACACGAGCAGCGGAATGACCAGCATGAAGAGCAGGCGCAGGAAAAGCTGGCCGACCGGGCCGGTCACATAGGTGGTGATGGCGTCGACCCATCGCGCATCCGGGGCGGTCACATAAACGGCCAGGCCAAGGAGCAGCCCCACGAGGAAGCCGACCAGCATCTGCCATTGCAGCGACAGGCCCGACTTCTTCGCTTCGATTTCGGGCGCGACGCCGGTCATGACCTTCTCCCGCTCAACCATGGCTCAACGAGCCAGGACGCCGCCAGTTGCACATGGCCGCGCCGATCGTTTCGCTATAGCATCAAGGGAGCCTTTGCGCGCCTCTCGCGTTGGGGCGGTCCATTCATCGGAGACCTGCATGATCGTCGATCCCGTTCCCAGCATCCGCCGGATCGCGGCCGAAGTGTGGAAGCCGCTGACGGTACTGTTCGTCTGGGACTGCGCCGTCACGATCACTTATTATGTCCTGCCCTTCAAAGCGCCCGAATTGCCGCTCACCATCTTCGGGTCGGCGCTGGCATTGTTCCTGGGTTTCCGGTCGAACAGCGCCTATCAGCGCTGGTGGGAGGGGCGGGTGCTGTGGGGCGCGATGATCAACGCCTCGCGCAGCCTGTCGCGCGCCACCCGCAACTTTCTGCCGGACCCGGAGGCGCGCGACCTGAAGCGCGAGATCGTCAAGCGCCAGATCGCCTATGTGAACGCGCTGCGCTGCCAGCTCCGCCGCCAGCCGATCGGCGAGGAGGTCACGCTCTTCCTGCGCGAGGAGGACAGGGGCAAGGCGCTGGCCCGCGCCAATCCCGCCAACGGGCTGCTCGACAGCACCGGGCGCCGGATCGACATCGCCCGGCGCGAAGGCTGGCTCGACACCATCCAGCAGACGCAGATGGAGGCGGTGCTGGTCGACATCGCCAATGCGCAGGGTGGCATGGAGCGGCTGAAGAACACGCCGCTGCCTTTTCAATACCGCTTTCTGCCGACCGTCTTCACCCACATGTTCTGCATCCTGCTGCCCATCGGGCTTGTCGAGTCGCTGGGTTTCGCGACGCCGCTGGGATCGACGGTGGCGGGGCTGATGTTCCTGGCGGTGCTGCGGATCGGCGACGACCTCACCGATCCCTTCGACAACAGCGTGCATGACGTGCCGCTGACCGCCATGTGCCGGACGATCGAGATCGACCTGCTCCAGTCGATCGGCGACCCCGCGCCCGAGCCGGTGAAGCCCGTGCGCGGAGTGTTGTGGTAATCAGCCTATAGGCCGTCCGAACCGGGGCAGGAGTGTCACCCCTTCCGGTCGTCGTCCACCATGTCGGAGGCCAGCTCCAGTCCCGCGCGACCATGGGAGGGCGTGTGGGCGGGCGCCTTGGGATGGGGCACGTCGATCGGCTCCTCGACCTCCAGCATCCCTTCCCACTTGGTGATGACGGAGGTGGCGATGGCGTTGCCCAGAACGTTGGTGGCGGTGCGGCCCATGTCCATGAAATGGTCGACGGCGAGGATGAAGGCCACGCCTTCGACCGGCAGGTCGAACTGGCCGAGCGTCGCTGCGACTACGACCAGCGATGCGCGCGGTACGGCGGCGATGCCCTTGCTGGTCACCATCAGCACCAGCAGGATGGTGATCTGCGTCGCGATCGGCAGGTCGATGCCATAGGCCTGGGCGATGAAGATGGTCGCGAAGGTCGCGTACATCATCGACCCGTCCAGGTTGAAGCTGTAGCCCAGCGGCAGCACGAAGCTGTAGATGCGCCGCGGCACGCCGAACCGGTCGAGCTGTTCCAGCATCTTGGGATAGGCGGCCTCGGACGAGGCGGTCGAGAAGGCGATCAGCAGCGGCTCGCGGACATAGCGGATCAGCGTCACCATCCGTTTGCCCAGGAAGATGGAACCGGCCGCGACCAGCAGCACCCACAGGCAGATCAGCGCGATATAGAATTCGCCCACCAGCTCGCCATAGGTCTTGAGTACCCCCAGCCCCTGGACCGTCACCGACGAGGCGAGGGCGCCGAACACCGCGAAGGGCGCGACGCGCATGACATAGCCCGTCACCTGCAGCATCAGTTCGACCATCGCCTCGATCACCGTCACGATCGGCTTGCCCTTGTCGCCTATGGCGGTCAGCGCGACGCCGACGAACAGCGAGAAGACGACGATCTGGAGGATCGAATTTTCCGCCATCGCGCCCACCATCGAGGTGGGGAAGACGTGCAGAATGAAGTCGCGGAAGTTGAGCGCCTCGGTATTGACGCCCGACTCTCCGCCGGAACGGACGAGGTTGAGGCCGTCGCCCGGCGCGAAGAAATTGACGAAGATCAGGCCCAGCGTCAGCGAGATCAGGCTGGCGATGATGAACCAGGCCAGTGCCCGCCCGCCGATCCGCCCCAGCGCCGCGCTGTCGCCCATATGGGCGATGCCCGCGACCAGCGTGGAAAAGACCAGCGGCGCAATGATCATCTTGATCAGATGCAGGAAGATGTCGGCCAGCAAGTGGAAATAGCCCGCCACATCCTTCGCCAGCGTTTCGTCGCCGCCGACCCAGAGATTGGCCACGAAGCCCGTGAACACCCCCAGGACCATGCCGATGAGGATGAAGGCCGTCAGTCTGTTTCGCATCAAATCCCTCTAGGTCGCGTCTGCACGCGCCCCCGCATATTGTACATCTGTCAGGCCGACACCTAACAGGCGCTTGGGAAGCCCGCAATCGGCGCGCGTCCAGTCGCATGGGAGAAGACGAAGCAGTGCGGTCTTTCCGCCCCCCGCTTTTCGCTCCGTCCCGGTGTTAACGGCAAATGTCTGGATCAGGTTCAGGGATAGAGCAGCCCTTCGCGCCAGCCGTCGGCAGTGCGTTCGAACAGGCGGCGCTCATGCAGCCGATGTTCGCGATCCTGCCAATATTCGATCCGCTCGGGCGTCACGCAAAAGCCCGACCAGTGCGGCGGGCGCGGGACCGGACCGCCATCGAACCGGGCGCTGACCGCCTCGAAACGGTCCATGAAGGTCTGGCGATCGGGCAGCGGGCGGGATTGGTCGGACGCCCAGGCGCCCAGCTGGCTGTCGCGGCTGCGGGTGGCGAAATAGGCGTCGGCGGTGGCGTCGTCGACCGGGCCGACCGGCCCCTCGACGCGGATCTGCCGCCGCAGCGACTTCCAGTGGAAGAGCAGCGCGGCATGGGGGTTTTCCAGCAACTCGCCGGCCTTGCGCCCCTCGAAATTGGTGTAGAAGATGAAGCCGTCGGGGCCATGGCCCTTGAGCAGCACCATGCGCACCGACGGCCGCCCGCGCGCGTCCGCGGTAGCCAGAGCCATCGCGTTGCTGTCGTTGGGCTCGGACTGGCGCGCCTGCGCGTACCAATCGTCGAAAAGGGCGAAGGGATCGTTCATGTGTCGGTCTTTACGGGTCTGTCCCCGGCGTGTCGATACGGGCAAGCCGGTATGGACAGCCGCGCCATCCCCTTCTTGAATGTCGGCCGCGTATCGTCCACATAGTCCACAAGTGATGCTTTTGTGCAACAGGTAGAGAGAATGGCTGATCCTTATTCCACCCTGGGCATAGCCCGCAACGCCAGCGAGGCGGAGATCAAGTCCGCTTACCGCAAGCTGGCCAAGGAGCTGCACCCCGACCGGAACAAGGACAATCCCAAGGCGGCCGAGAAATTCTCGGCCGTCACCAACGCCTATGACCTGCTGTCGGACAAGGACAAGCGCGCGCGCTTCGACCGTGGCGAGATCGATGGCGACGGCAATCCGACCGCGCCCTTCGGCTTTAGCGGGGGCGCTGGCGCTGGCGGCGGCTTTCGCGGCCAGCAGGGTGGCGGTTTCGATGCGGGCGGCGCGGATTTCGGCGACATATTCGAAGGGCTGTTCGGCGGCGCGGGCCGGCGGGCCGGCGGTGGCGGAGGCTTTGGCGGTTTCGGCCGGCAGGCGCCGCCGCAGAAGGGCGCTAACGTCAATTATCGCCTGGCGGTGCAGTTCGTCGACGCGGCGACGCTGGCGCCGCAGCGTATCACGCTGCAGGACGGCAAGACCATCGACCTCAAGCTGCCCGCTGGAGTCGAGAGCGGCACGCAGATGCGCCTGTCGGGCAAGGGGCAGGCCGGGCCGGGCGGCGCGGGCGATGCGATCGTCACCGTCGATGTGAAGCCGCACCCCTTTTTCACCCGCGACGGCGACAATGTGCTGCTCGACCTGCCCATCACCCTGGGGGAGGCGGTGAAGGGCGGGAAGGTCAAGGTACCGACGGTCGATGGCCCGGTGATGCTGGGCGTGCCGGTTGGCGCGACCTCCGGCAAGACGCTGCGGCTGCGCGGCAGGGGCTTCACCGGCAAGGACGGCAATCGCGGCGACCAGCTGGTCACGCTCCAGATCGACGTGCCCGCCGACGATCCGGCGATCCGGGCGCTGGTGGAAAGCTGGCAGGACCAGCGCGCCGTGCGCGCCCATCTGGGCGTCTGACGCGTTAGGCGCGGATGCCGATGCCATCGCCCTATTCGCCCGAAGCCCGCCGCAAGATGGCGGAACAGGCGCGGGCGCATTTCCATCGGCACATGAACCGCGTCCGGCCGGGGTCTCATCTGTTCGAAGTGGTCAAGCGGGTGGCCGTCGGCGCCTATAGCGACGGCTTCATCCACGCGGGCAACCTTGCCTATCTGTCGCTGATGACGCTGTTCCCCTTCTTCATCGTCGCGGCGGCGGTGGCCAGCATCTTCGGCCGCACGGAGGACGGCGTGGCGGCCGTCAACGCCTTTCTGACCACGGTGCCGCGCGGCGTGGCCGATGTCGTGCGGCAACCGATCAGCGACGTCCTCAACGCCCGGACCGGTCCCCTGCTCTGGATCGGCGGGCTCGTCGGCCTGTGGACCGTCGGCAGCCTGATCGAGACGATCCGTGACATATTGCGGCGCGCCTATGGCACCCGCAGCACCAAATCCTTCTGGCACTATCGGCTCGGCGCGATCGGCATCACGCTCGCCAGCGTCTTCGCCGTGATGTTCGCCTTTTCGCTCCAGGTCGCGATCACCGGCATCGACCAGTTTCTCAACCAGATACTGCCTTGGGCCGATACGGCGATCGCCTGGGTCGCGTCGGCCCGGCTGGTGCCGATGGGGATCACCTGCGTGGCGCTCTGGTCGCTGTTCGTGGCGCTGACGCCGACCGCCTACAAGGATCGGCGCTTCCCCAAATGGCCCGGCGCGGTGGCGACATCGCTCTGGTGGTTCGGCACGACCATGCTGCTGCCGCCCACCCTGTCGCTGCTGGGCGGCTATGGTCGCACCTATGGCAGTCTGGCGGGCGTGATGATCACGCTCATTTTTTTCTTTCTCGTCGGGCTTGGCGTGGTAATTGGCGCGGAATTGAATGCGGCGCTGGCGGAATTTCCCGAAGAGGAACTGGACGAGGCGTCGGCGACCCAAGGGAACGGAACGACGATATGAACGGCTTGATGGCAGGAAAGCGCGGCCTCATCATGGGCCTGGCGAACGACAAGTCGCTGGCCTGGGGCATCGCGAAGGCCCTGCATGAACAGGGTGCGGAACTGGCATTTTCCTATCAGGGCGATGCGCTGGCGAAGCGGGTGAAGCCGTTGGCCGAACAGGTTGGCTCCGATTTCCTTATCGACTGCGACGTCACCGACATGGACAAGCTGGACGCGGCCTTTGGCGAGATCGAAAGCCGCTGGGGTGGCCTCGACTTCGTGGTCCACGCGATCGGCTTCTCCGACAAGAATGAGCTGCGCGGCCTCTATGTCGACACCAGCCTCGAAAATTTCCTGCTGACCATGAATGTGTCGGCCTACAGCTTCGTCGCCGTCACCAAGCGCGCCCGCGCACTCATGCCCAATGGCGGCAGCATCCTGACGCTCAGCTATTATGGCGCGGAAAAGGTCATTCCCCATTATAATGTGATGGGCGTGGCCAAGGCAGCGCTGGAAACCAGCGTCAAATATCTGGCGATGGACCTCGGTCCTGAAAATATCCGCGTCAACGCCATTTCCGCCGGCCCGATCAAGACACTGGCCGCCAGCGGCATTGGCGACTTCCGCTATATCCTCAAGTGGAACGAACTGAACTCGCCGCTGCGCCGCAACGTGACGATCGAGGATGTCGGCGGCGCGGGCCTCTACCTGCTGTCCGATCTGGCCAGCGGCGTCACCGGTGAAATCCACCATGTCGATGCCGGCTACAATGTCATCGGGATGAAGGCCGAGGACGCGCCTGACATCGCGCTGGACAAGTAAGGACACATGCCGACGGTCCTGCGCGAAGGCAGCCTTCGCGTCATGATCTACACGGACGACCATCTCCCCCCAGCACGTCCATGTGTTCGTGGACGGCGAGGCGGAGGTGGTGCGGATCGTCGGGGCCGATCGGCGGGAGAGTCGACGGGCTCTCGATATTGTGCGAGAAAAGCGGGACTATCTGCTCGGAAGGTGGCGCGGCATCCATGGGTGAGTTGACCCAGGAACAGTTTGAAGAGGCCGTCAGGCGCGGCGAGCATGATCTTGCGATCAAGCCGCGCGCCCGCGCTGTGCGCTATGACCGGAGCAGCGGGCGGATCATGATCGATCTGGTGAGCGGCGCCACATTTTCCTTCCCGGCCACCTTGGCGCAGGGGCTGGAGCGGGCGAGCGCGGACCGACTGGAAAAGGTCGAGATTGCAGGTGCCGGATTCGGTCTGCATTGGGAAGAACTGGATGCCGACCTGACGGTGGAAGGGCTGCTTGCCGGCCGTTTCGGCAGTCTGCGTTACATGGCGCAGCGTTTCGGCTCCGATTGGGATAGTGAAGCAGCAGAATGAGTTTCAACAGTTTTGGTCGCGTCTTTCGCTTCACCACCTGGGGTGAGAGCCATGGCCCGGCGATCGGCGCCGTGGTGGATGGCTGCCCGCCAGGGCTGGAGTTGAGCGAGGCCGACATCCAGCCCTGGCTCGACCTGCGCAAGCCCGGCACCTCCAAGTTCACGACCCAGCGGCGTGAGGCGGACGAGGTCCGCATCCTCTCCGGCGTGTTCGAGGGCAGGACCACGGGTACGCCGATCAGCCTGATGATCGAGAATACCGACCAGCGGTCGAAGGATTATTCTGAGGTGGCCAAGGCTTACCGCCCCGGCCATGCCGACTATGCCTATGACGCCAAATATGGCTTTCGCGACTATCGCGGCGGCGGGCGCTCCTCGGCGCGCGAAACCGCCAGCCGGGTCGCGGCGGGCGCTGTCGCCCGCGCGGTCATCGCCGAAGTCGACATCTTCGCCTATGTCAGCGAAATCGGCGGCGACGCGATCGACTATGCCAATTTCGATCCGGCGCAGATCGCGCAGAACCCGTTTTTCTGCCCCGACGCGGAGGCCGCGAAGCGCTGGGAAAAGCTGGTCGACGATGCACGGCTGGACGGTTCGTCGCTCGGCGCGGTGGTGGAATGTGTCGCCTCCGGCGTGCCGGCGGGCTGGGGCGCGCCGCTCTATGCCAAGCTGGACAGCGAACTGGCGAGCGCGATGATGAGCATCAATGCCGTCAAAGGCGTCGAGATCGGTGACGGCTTTGCGGCGGCGCGCCTGCGCGGCGAACAGAATGCCGATCCGATGCGGCCCAATCTCGAACAGCCCGATGCCGGCCCCGTCTTCCTCGCCAATCATGCCGGCGGCATCGCCGGGGGCATTTCCACCGGCCAGCCGGTCAAGGTCCGCGTCGCCTTCAAGCCGACCAGTTCGATCCTGATCCCGGTCGAAACCGTCACGCGGGAAGGCGAGGCGTCTGACATCATCACCAGGGGGCGGCACGACCCCTGTGTCGGCATCCGGGGCGTGCCGGTGGTGGAGGCGATGATGGCCCTTGTGCTGGCCGATCAGAAGCTGCTCCACCGCGCCCAATGCGGTGAATGACGCGCCGAACCGATGCGGCAGGATGCGAAAGAACGAGACGACTCGGCCCTGTTACGATAGGATGACATCCATCGCCCGCGGGAGGGCGAGCGGCAGAGCGTAAGCCTGGGGAGCGTCACCACGCGTCGCAGCGTTTTTCTTGAAAAACCCTGCGATTAAAAAGCGCGGATTGACGGTCAAAACGTCCCCTCAACGCCGCGACACGGGCCAGCCATGCAACCATGGCTGGCCCATTTCGTTGCACTTCCGTCAGAGGCGTGTCTAGTTTTCGATCGCATTGCGCCAGAAACGGTCCGTCACGATCGGGGGACAGGGTACATGCATTTCATCACCGCGCTGCTCGGTATCTATCGCGCGGAAATCGGCCTGCTGATCCTCGCCTGCATGTTCCTCGCCTTCGTGCGCGAACGTTATTCCCCCACCGTCATCGCCGTGGTCGGCGCCTGCGTCTACGCGCTGCTCGGCCTGCTCGATGAAAAGGCGATGTTCTCGGTCTTTTCCAACAGCGCGCCGCTGACCGTGGGCGCGATGTTCGTCCTGTCGGGCGCGCTGATCCGGACAGGAGTGATCGGCCGCATCGCCGACCTCATCATGACGCGGGCCGAACGGCATCCGCGCGTGGCGTTGGCGGAAGTCACGCTCGGCACCCTGCTGCTTTCGGCTTTCCTCAACAATACGCCTGTCGTCGTGCTGCTGATCCCGATCATGTTCAAGCTTGCGGAGGCGACGGGCTATCCGGTCAAGAAGCTGTTGATCCCGATGAATGTCGTCGCGGTGCTGGGCGGCTGCCTGACCCTGGTCGGCACCTCGACCAATCTGGTGGTCGCGGGCATCGCCGCCGAACAGGGCATGGCGCCTTTCGGCATCTTCGACATCAGCCTCTACGGTGGCGTCGGCGCGGCGGCGGGCATCGTGGCGCTGGTCTGCCTGTCCTTTCTGCTGCCCAGCGATCCGCCGTCGATCGCGGGGGAAGGCGGGGGCAATGTCCAGGACTATCTTACCGAACTGGTCGTGCCACAGGACAGCGATGTGATCGGCCGGGAAATCGGCGCCCTGGGCATGTTCGGTCGTTCGGTCCAGTTGCTCGGGCTGAAACGGGGCGGCGAAATCCGGCGGCGCGACCTGATGCGGGAGGAATTTCATTCCGGCGATCGGCTGATCGTACGGGCCGACGGCGCCGCGATCCTGACGCTGCGCGAATCGGGGCGGTTCGAACTGGGGATCGCCGCCGATTCCCGCACCAGCGCGCAGGACGGGACGGTGGTGGAGGCGATGATCGCGCCCAGCCATCCCTCGCTTGGCGAGCGGCTGATCGACATCCCCTTTCTCCACGCGCTGCGGGTACGGATCATCGGCATCCACCGCGCCCGTCATCTGCCCGGTCCCAATCTTGGCGACACGCGAATCCGCGGCGCGGACCGGCTGCTGGTGGCGGGCGGCGACGATGCCATGCGCGCGCTCAAGGACAATCCGCACCTGATCGGCGTCGATGTCAGCCGCACCCGCGCGTTCCGCCCGCGCAAGGCGTGGATCGCCATCGCCGCCATGGCAGGGGCGGTGCTGCTCTCCGCATTCGACGTGGTCGGCATCGGGCTGGCTGCCGTCATCGCTGTGGGCGTGATCCTGGTCTCCCGCTGCATCGACCCGGAGGAGGCCTGGGGCGCGATCGACGGCGACGTGCTGATCCTGATCTTCGCCATGCTCGCCGTGGGCCTGGCGCTGGAGCGGGCGGGCAGCGTGGCGCTGATGGTCGGCTGGGTGACGCCGCTGCTGCGCCATGCGCCGGAATGGGGGCTGGTCTTCGTCATCTATTTCCTGGCGCTGCTGCTGTCCGAACTGCTCAGCAATAACGCGGTGGCGGCCTTGCTGACGCCGATTACCATCGCGCTGGCGCAGTCCCTGGGCGTCGACGCCCGCCCGCTGGTGATCGCGCTGATGATCGGCGCGTCGGCCTGTTTCGCGACGCCGATTGGCTATCAGACCAATGCGCTGGTCTATGCGGCGGGCGACTACCGCTTTTCCGACTTCGTGCGGATCGGGGTGCCGATCAATATCGTCGTGGGGCTGGCGGTCTGCACGGCGCTCGTCCTGCTCGGCTGAACGGCCAATAGGCGGTCGCTGGCTCTGTTCGTGCCGTCGCCCGCGCACCATGAAGGCGCAAATGCACAAGGACAGCCCCATCATGACCAGTTTGCCCTTCACCCAGGTCGACGCTTTCGCTGACGCGCCCTTCTCCGGCAATCCCGCCGCGGTGATGCCTCTCGACGCCTGGCTCGACGACGCCACGCTCCAGGCGATCGCGGCGGAGAATAATCTTTCAGAAACCGCCTTCACCGTGGCGACGCCCGACGATCCGGATGCCGACCATGCACTGCGCTGGTTCACCCCGACGGTCGAGGTCAAGCTGTGCGGCCATGCGACGCTGGCGAGCGGCCATGTGCTGATGCAGGGCGACGCCATCCGTTTCCGCACCCGCCATGCCGGCGTCCTGACGGTCACGCGCGATGGCGAAGGCTATGCGCTCTCGCTTCCCGCCTGGACGATGGCGCCCAGGCCGCTGCCCGATCTGGCGGCGGGTCTTGGCGGCCATCCGGTCGAATCGCATTGGCGCGATGGCGGCTACAGCCTGTTCCTCTTCCCCGACGCGGCCGCCGTTGGGGCGCTGACCCCCGATTTCGCCGCTTTGAAGGCGCTGGGTGACGTCATGCTGATCGCCACCGCGCCCGGAGATGATAGCGACATCGTCAGCCGCGTCTTCGTGCCGGGCGGCGGGGTCGACGAAGACCCCGTGACCGGTTCGGCCCATTGCCTGCTCACCCCCTTCTGGGCGGAACGGCTGGGGAAGACGCAGATCAGCGCCTTTCAGGCGTCGGCGCGCGGCGGCCGACTGGGCTGCACGCTGGCCGGGGATCGCGTCATCCTGACCGGGGCTTGCCGCACGGTGATCGAGGGGCGCTTCCTGCTCTGAGGCTCAGCCCGGAAACAGGCCGATCAATTGCGCCAGCGCACCGCGCACCGCGCGGCGCTGGTCCTTGTCGGGCGACATGCCGATCCGCACCACGGTCAGCCGCTGGGATGGCGAAATCAGGATATATTGCCCATTATGCCCGACGCAGCCGAACAGGCTCTCGGGCGCCTGGCCCGGCATCAGCGCGCTTTCGCTGCTGTCGCGGTTCAGCCAGATATGCAGCCCATAGGCCGGATTGCGGCGCGACGGGGTGGTCATCAGGTCGATCCACTTTTCCGGCAATATCTGGTGCCCGTTGGGCGAGCGGCCCCGGCGGCGCAGCAGGTCGCCGAAGCGGCCATAGTCGCGCGCGGTCATGTGCAGGATGCTGCCGCCGATCATCGTGCCGGTCGCGTCATATTCCGGCGTCAGGCTGGGCAGCTTTCCGGGCGCCTTCAGCCGCCCGTCGATGAACATCTGCATCGCCCGTCGCCGCACGTCGGGATCGGCGCTGTTGGTCAGCATCCGCGTCATCAGGTCGGTCAGGATCATGCTGCTGCCGGTCGAATAGGCGAACGTCGCGCCCGGCGCATGGGCCAGCGGCTTGGATTCGGCATAGGCCGCCATGTCCTGCGTCCCGTCGGCAAACAGCATCCGCACCGTGTCGCCCTGAGGCTGGGGATCGCCATCCTCGACATGATCGAGGCCCGAACTCATCGTCAGCAATTGCCGCAGGGTGATGCGCCCGCGCGGGTCGCCCGGCTGGTTCCACGCCGGCACCGGGACCGGCGAATCGAGCGCCAGCCGTCCGTCCGCGACCATCAGCCCGACCAGCACGGCCGTCACGCTTTTGGCGATCGACCAGGACAGCAACTTCGTATTGGGGCCGAAACCCGGTGCATAGCGTTCCGCGATCACCTTCCCGTCGCGCAGGACGACCAGCGCCCGGGTCTGGCCCATCGCATCATCATCGAACAGCGGGTCGATCGCGCCGCGCAGGGCGCTTTCGCTCACCACCGCGTCGGATGCCACGCTGTAGACGGAGTCGGGCCCCTGTTGCGCCGCGCGGCCGGCGAGCGTCGCCGCCACCACAAGCGCGGCGATGCCGGCG
The DNA here is from genome assembly GCF_029590555.1 of Sphingobium sp. V4. NCBI lineage: Bacteria > Pseudomonadati > Pseudomonadota > Alphaproteobacteria > Sphingomonadales > Sphingobiaceae > Sphingobium > Sphingobium sp. V4. Next base: position 3,057,532 of record NZ_CP081001.1, read on the forward strand.
CCCACCCCAAGGCGCTTTACGATTCGGCTCTCGATCTGCATAAGCCGGCGCCCTTACATGGAGGCGTGGAAAAGAGCCATGGTGGTTCGGCGGAAATGGTGGATGGCGGCGGGGCTGATCGTTCTGGCGCTGCTGGGCGCCCTGGTGTGGAACTGGGCCAGCCTGCGCGCGCAGGCACGGCTTGGCACCGCCTATGGCGCGCGCATCGGCTGTTCCTGCCGCTATGTCGAGGGCCGCACGATGGGCAGCTGCCAGCAGGACAAGGAACCGGGCATGGCGCTGGTGCGCCTGGCCGACCTGCCCGAAGAGCGGGCGGTCAAGGCCAGCGTGCCCTTGCTCGCCAGCCGCACCGCGCGATTCAAGCCCGGCTGGGGCTGCCTGCTCGATCCGATCGGCTGATCGCAAAAACCTCCGTTCGGTTCGCGCGTGTCGGGAACCGCCCGCGCAAGGCTGGCCCCGGCCCGCATCAGCCGCTAAGGCGCTCCGCATGGCGCGCGACATCCCCACGCTTCTCCACGACATCTTCGGCTTCACCAGCTTTCGCGGGGTGCAGCAGCAGGTGGTGGGCCGCGTCATGGCGGGTCAGCCGACGCTCGCCATCATGCCGACCGGCGCGGGCAAGTCGCTCTGCTACCAATTGCCCGCCGTGGCGCTCGACGGCTGCTGCGTGGTTGTGTCGCCGCTGATCGCGCTGATGCACGACCAGCTGCGCGCCGCGCAGGCGGTGGGCATCCGCGCCGCCAGCCTGACCAGCGTGGACGCGGACTGGCGCGAGACGCAGGACCGGCTGCGCAACGGCGACCTCGACCTGCTTTACGTGGCGCCGGAACGGGCGAGCGGGGAGGGTTTCCGGAGCCTGCTGCGCAGCGCAAGGATCGCGCTGTTCGCGATCGACGAAGCCCATTGCGTCTCCGAATGGGGCCATGATTTCCGTCCCGATTATCGCCTGTTGCGCCCGTTGCTGGACGAATTTCCGGCCGTTCCGCGCCTCGCCCTGACGGCGACCGCGGACGCGCATACCCGCAGGGACATCCTCGTCCAGCTCGGCATCCCCGAGGATGGCCTCATCATCTCGGGCTTCGACCGGCCCAATATCCGCTACGCCGTCCATCCGCGCGACGGCCTGACGCGCCAGCTTGCAGATCTTCTGGCGAGCGAGAAGGGGCCGGGCGTCGTCTATGCCCAGACCCGCGCCGCGACCGAGAAGCTCGCCGAAACACTGGGCCGGTCCGGCCGCCCGGTGCGCGCCTATCATGCCGGCATGGACCCGGCCCGGCGCGCCGCCAACCAGTCCGCCTTCATCGCCAGCGAGGATATGGTGATGGTCGCTACCGTCGCCTTCGGCATGGGGATCGACAAGCCCGACGTGCGCTTCGTCGCCCATGCGGGCCTGCCCAAGTCGATCGAGGGCTATTATCAGGAATCGGGCCGCGCCGGTCGCGACGGCGAACCGGCGGTCGCCCATCTCTTCTGGGGGGCGGAGGATTTCGCCCGCGCGCGGATGCGGATCGCCGAACTGGACCAGAGCCGCCAGCAGGGCGAACGCACGCGCATCGCGGCTCTGGGCGCGCTGGTCGAAACGGCGACCTGCCGCCGCGCGATCCTGCTGCGCCATTTCGGGGAAGACCCGCCGCCCGCCTGCGGCAATTGCGACAATTGCCTGACGCCGCCGGCCAGCGTCGATGCGACCGAGACCGCGCGCAAATATCTTTCCGCCGTCTACCGCACCGGACAGAGTTTCGGCAGCGGCCATATCGAGCAGGTGCTGAGCGGCGCGACGACGGACAAGATCCGCGAGCGCGGCCATGACAAGATATCCGTCCACGGCATCGTCAGTGGCGACGAGGCCGCGCTGTTGCGCCCGGTTTCGCGCGCGCTGCTGGTCCGCGACGCGCTGGAGACGACCGAGCATGGCGGGCTGATGCTCGGTCCCAATGCTCGGCCGATCCTGCGCGGCGAGGAGGAGGTGCGGATTCTCGTGCCGCCGAAGCGCCCGCGCGGCAAGCGCAGCGCCCGCAACGGCGCGGATGCCAACCCGGTCGGCGATCCGCTGTTCGACGCGCTGCGCGCCTGCCGCCGCGAACTGGCGCAGGAGGCCGGCGTGCCGCCCTATGTCATCTTCCATGATTCGACGTTGCGCGAAATGGCCGAGCAGCGCCCGTCGAGCATCCGCGAGATGAGCCATATCAGCGGCATCGGCCAGAAGAAGCTGGACGCCTGGGGCGATGCCTTCCTCGCCGCGATCCGGCCCTTCCTCTAGCTCCGCTCTTGAATCCCCCGCCTTACGGGCGCATGGCTCGCGCAAAAGGAGAAGCCCATGTTCCGCAAGCTCACTGACCGCATCCTCGTTTCGCCCCAGATCAGCGTCGATCAGGTAGCGGACGCGAAGGCGCAGGGCGTGACGGTCATCATCAACAACCGCCCCGATGACGAGGAACCTGGCCAGGTCAACGGCGCGGCGATCGAGGCGGCCGCGAAGGACGCGGGCATCGCCTATGTCGCCGTGCCCGTCGCCCATGGCGGCTTCGCGCCCTGGCAGCTGGACGGCATGGCCGGCGCGCTCGACCAGGCGGGCGAGGGCAAGGTGCTCGCCTATTGCCGCTCGGGCACGCGCAGCACGCTGCTCTGGGCGCTCACCCGCGCGCGCGCAGGCGACAATGGCGATGTCCTCGCCGCGCAGGCGGCGGCGGCCGGCTATGACATCAGCCCGGTCCGCCAGATCATGGACGCCTTGTCAGCCCGATAGGTTTTACGCCCAGAACTGCGCGAGCTGCCGCACGGAGGCGGCGGCGGCGGCGTGGTCGGGCTGCTCGTTGGCGTCGCCATAGCCATAAAATTCGTCCTGCCCCACCTCCTGCACGACGATTCCGTCGCGCCGGGCGAGCATGGACAATGACCCGTAGAAAACGCCATAGGTCGCCCCGGCCTGCGGGATCAGCCAGGCGATCTGGCCACGCACGGGGACGATGCTCTCGTCCCGCCAGAGCGCTCGTGCGCCATAGCCGGTGCAATTGATGACGACCTTCTGCTTCAGTCGGGTGACGTCGCCGGGCTCGTGAAACTCCATCGGAACGAGGCGGCCGCCCGCGATCAGGAAATCATGGGTCAGTTGATGGGCCAGGTCGGCGACGTTGAAGGTCAGCGAACTGTTGCGACGGACGAATGCGGGGCGGAAGGGATGGGTGCCGGGCGCCATCTCCACCGATCGCGGCATGATGTCGCTCAGCCGGCTTTCCAGATGCAGGAAATCGTCGGGCCGCTCGGTCGGCATGGCCGCCGGTTGGCGCTCTTGTCCGAAGGGCGTGTCGGACAGCATGTAGCGATCGGTCCATTCGACCGGATCGCCCGGCAGGCCGAGATAGCTCTGATAGGTCGCGAAGGAACTGCGCGCCATCGCCTCCCATCGGTCGCCGAAGCCCGGATCGACCGCCTTCTGCATCGCCACCCGGCTGTCGGGCGACCAGGTGCCGGTCGCCCGCGCGGAGCGGACATGCGGGAACTGTTCCCTGGCATAGATGGTGACGCTGGCCCCCGCCCGCTGCGCGGTGAGAGCGGCGGTGATGCCCAGCGCGCCCGCGCCGATTACCGCGACCTCCCGCACGCCGTCGGCCAGCGCCATGCCAACCGCCACCTCGGCCGAACCCCAGCTCAGCGACCAGCCGCTGCCGCCATGGCCATAATTATGGACGACCCGCTTGCGTCCGACCTGCTCCACCTCGATCCGGGGGCCGGCTGCCCGAAAGGGGCGCAGGCAGACGGTGGTGCGGAAGATGCGGTCGGGTGTCGCGCGGATCGGTTCGACCCCGGCGAAGGGGTTGAAGGGCAGGGCGGCCCGCGCCGTCGCCGCCCAGCTCGCCGCGCCCGCGCCGCCGATCGCTCGACCCAGAAACGCCCGTCTGTCCATCGCCTGTCCTCCCGCATGTCCCTGGTTTGAAACGAAGCGTCCCGGCTTTACCGCAACCATGGCGTCGGGCGCGCCGCCGCACAAGGCGCGGATCGGGGACGCCTGACTGTACGCCTGCCCAGAAGGGCAGGTCTTGATCGAGATTGTGGACAGCGGCAAACACTGAACATATCAGGAACAAATGGTCCAGCTTTCCCCCCGGCAGAAGCTCGAAATCCTGGCCGACGCGGCAAAATATGACGCATCCTGCGCCTCCTCCGGCACGGCCCGGCGCGACAGTCGCGGCGGCAAGGGGATCGGCTCGACCGAAGGCATGGGCATCTGTCACGCCTATGCGCCCGACGGCCGCTGCATTTCGCTGCTCAAGATATTGCTGACCAACAGCTGCATCTTCGATTGCCATTATTGCATCAACCGCCGGTCGAGCGATGTGCGCCGCGCCCGCTTCACGGCGCAGGAGGTGGTCGACCTGACGCTCAGCTTCTACCGGCGCAACTATATCGAGGGGCTGTTCCTCTCGTCGGGCATCATCCGTTCCTCCGACTATACGATGGAGCAGCTGGTGGAAGTCGCCCGGTCGCTGCGCGAGGATCATGAATTTCGCGGCTATATCCACCTCAAGACCATTCCCGACGCTGATCCGGAACTGATCCGCCGGGCGGGGCTTCATGCCGACCGCCTGTCGATCAACGTCGAACTGCCGACCGAAAGCGGGCTGCGGCAACTCGCGCCGGAAAAAAATGGCGGCCGGATCGAGGGCGCCATGGGTCGCCTGCGTGCGGAGATGGAGGATCATGGCGACGCGCGGCGCAAATATCGCCACGCTCCGCGTTTCGCGCCGGCCGGCCAGTCGACGCAGATGATCGTCGGCGCCGACGCGGCGGATGACCGCGCGATCATTGCGCGGGCGAGCAGCCTCTACGACCGGCACCGGCTGCGGCGCGTCTATTACAGCGCCTTCTCCCCCATTCCTTCGCCCAGCGCGGTGCTGCCGCTCAAGCGCCCGCCGCTCCTGCGCGAACATCGCCTCTACCAGTCGGACTGGATGATGCGCTTCTACGGCTATGATGCGGGCGAGATCGCCGCTGCCACGGACCCTGCCACCGGCTGCCTGCCGCTCGACATCGACCCCAAGCTGGCCTGGGCGCTCAACCATCGCGCGACCTTCCCGGTCGATGTCAACCGTGCCCCGCGCGAAGCGCTGCTGCGGGTGCCGGGCCTGGGCGTGAAGGCCGTGGACCGCATCCTGGCGAGCCGCCGCCACCGCCGGTTGCGGCTGGAAGATGTCGGCCGGCTCACCACCTCCATCATCAAGCTGCGCCCCTTCCTGGTGACGGCGGACTGGCGGCCGACGGCGCTGGTCGACCGGATCGACCTGCGCGCCCACATCGCCCCGCCGGCCCGCCAGCTCGAACTCTTCGCCTGACCGCGGCATTTCCATCGCCAGATTCCCCTTGATTGCGTGACTTTATCGTGAAATTCTGTGTTCCGGGTCATTTATGGAGGACGGGGCCGTGGCGACCACATTGGGCAATCGGGGGCAGGGGCGCGCCGGTTATGCCAAGCGGATCAGCAGTCATCTTGCTGCCGCGCTGGTGGTCTTCTGCCTGCTCCAGATCTTCATCGTCGCGAAGATGGGGGGATCGCTCGTCCTGCACCTGGGCATCATCATCGCGATCGGCGGCTATGCCCTCGCCGCGCGCGGGCTGGAACGGCGCTGGCACATGCTGGAGCAGGGCGGCCTGTCGCAGCATGGACTGGCGCTGCGGTTCCGGCGCGACCTGCTGCAACTCTGGGGGGCGAGCCTCATCGGCGCGCTACTCTGGATTCCGGTCGCGATCATCTATCGCTTCCTCTTCGGCTGATTTTTCTTCGGCGGATCGGCCGGAGCCAATTGCCGCGCCTGTCGTTGTCCTTGCTCGCACGAGGAGGACAGACCATGGCCGACGCCAGTATTTTCCATCGCCTGAAGCAGGATCACGACGCCCACCGCCAGCTCTTCGCCAAGATGGCGGACGCCGACCGCGACCAGGATGGGGAGCGGCTGGAAAAGCTGTTCGCCCAGTTCAAGGTCGAGGTGACGGCCCATGCCGCCGCCGAGGAGGAAACGCTCTACGCCACCATGCTGTCCCGCCCCGACCTGCGCGAGGATGCGCAGCACAGCGTGTCGGAACACAAGGAGATCGACGATTTTCTGGAGGAGCTGGACGGCCTGGCCTTCAATGGCGAGGAATGGCGCAAGACCTTTGCAGACATGAAGAAGCGCTACCTCCACCATATCGAAGAGGAGGAGGAAGAGATGTTCCCCGACGCCGCCAGGGATCTGACGACGGACGAGGAGCAGGAACTGGGCGCGCTGTTCGCCAAGCGCAAGCCCGCCGAACTGGAGCGCGCCCAGGCCGACGAGTGATGTCATGCACCGCGTCGTATTGACGGCCCCCGATGATTTCGAGGGCTGGCGCGATGCGGCGCGGGGGCTGGCGATGGCCGGGGTCGATCCGGCGGCCATCGTCTGGCAGGTGGGCGATGCGCCGGGCGACCTGTTCGGTGACGCCGTCGCGCCCCCGGCGCCGCCAGCCGGCGGCCTTGCCGTCCCGCGCGCCTTCATCGACCTGGCCCGAAGCGCCATTCTCCACCGCGATCCCGAACGCTTCGCCTTGCTGTATATGTTGCTCTGCCGGTTGCGCGACCGGCCGCGGCTGATGGAGGACAAGGCCGACCCGCTCCTGCGCCGCATCGACGCGCTGGCAAAGGCGGTGCGGCGCGATGTCCACAAGATGCGCGCCTTCGTCCGCTTCCGCGAAGTGGCGGAGGGAGAAGGCGTGCGCTTCGTTGCCTGGTTCGAACCGGAACATCATGTCGTCCGCGCCAATGCGGGCTTCTTCGTGCGTCGCTTCGCCGCGATGCGCTGGTCGATCCTGACGCCGGAACTGAGCATCCATTGGGACGGTGGGGCGTTGACGCAGGGACCGGGTGCGACCCGCCAGGACGCGCCGGACGGCGACCCGGTCGAAGCGCTGTGGAAGGGCTATTATGCCGCGATCTTCAATCCCGCCCGGCTCAAGACCGGCGCGATGCTGTCGGAAATGCCGAAAAAATACTGGCGCAACCTGCCGGAAGCGGCGCTCATCCCCGATCTCGTCGCCGGCGCGCAGCGGCGGGAGGCGGCCATGATCGCGACCGCGCCCAAGGCGCCGGCCGCCCGATCGGCCAACAGCGCCACCGCCTGGAGCGCGGTGCGGGACCAGGCGCTGCGCTGTACCCGCTGCCCGCTCCACCGGGACGCGACCCGGACCGTCTTCGGCGAAGGCCCGCTCGATGCCTCGCTCTTCTTCATCGGCGAGCAGCCCGGCGACCAGGAGGATCTGGCCGGCCGGCCCTTCGTCGGCCCGGCGGGGCAATTGTTCGACCAGGCATTGGCGGAGGCCGGGGTGGATCGCGCCCGCGCCTATGTCACCAACGCGGTCAAGCATTTCAAATATGCACAGCGCGGCAAGCGGCGCATCCACCAGACGCCGGACGCGGGCGAGGTGCAGGCCTGCCATTGGTGGCTGGCGCAGGAACTGGACATCATCCGTCCCCGGCTGCTGGTCGCGCTCGGGGCAACGGCGGCGCGGGCGATGCTGGGGAAGCCCGTGACGATCAGCCGGACGCGCGGACAGGCGATCGCGCTGGAATCGGGCGCGGAAGGGTGGGTGACGGTCCATCCCAGCTATCTGCTGCGCCTGCCCGACCCGGTGCAGGCGGCCGAAGAACGGATGCGCTTCGTGGCGGAATTGCGGATGATCGGCGAACGGGCGCGAGCGCTGGCCTAACCCGCGCTCAGCCCATGTTTCTTCATGCAGTGGCGCAACTGGTCATAAGTGAGGCCCAGCCCCTTGGCGGTCGCGCGCTGATTGTAGCGATAGCGCTCCAGCGCGGCCCGGATGATCGCCGCCTCATGCGCGTCCACGGCCATGCGCAGGTCGGTGATCTCCTCGAACAGCGTCGCCGGTGTCGACGGCGCGGGAGCGGCGGGGGCGTTGCCGGCGCACGGCTCCGCCACCGACCGGGGCATCAGCGGCCTGGGCTTCCAGGGTGAGGCGAAGGGGTCGAAAGTCAGGCGGCTGATCGGCCGCGTCGGCTCGTCCCAGCGATAGACCGCGCGCTCCACCACATTGCGCAGCTCGCGCACATTGCCGGGCCAGCCATGACCCTCCAGCTCCGCCGCGCAGGCCGGCGTGAAGCCGGGCCATTGCGGCCAGTTGAGTTCCGCCGCCATGCGTCGCCCGAAATGGTCGGCCAGCACCGCGACATCGCCCTCGCGGGCGCGCAGCGGCGGCAGGGTGATGACCTCGAAGCTCAGCCGGTCGAGCAGGTCGGGGCGGAAGCGCCCGGCATCGGCCGCCGCCGGCAGATCCTCGTTGGTGGCCGCGACGATACGCACGTCGACTGTGACCGGCCGCGACGCGCCGATCCGCGTCACTTCCCCATATTCGATCACGCGCAGCAACCGTTCCTGCGCCGCCATCGACAGCGTGCCCAGTTCGTCGAGGAACAAGGTGCCGCCGTCGGCCTCCTCGAACCGGCCGGGCCGCGCCCGGTTGGCGCCGGTGAAGGCGCCCTGTTCATGGCCGAACAGCTCCGCCTCGATCAGCGTCTCGGGCAAGGCGGCACAGTTCATGACGATCAACGGCTCGCCCCAGCGCGGGCTGAGATGATGCAGGCGTTCGGCGATCAGCTCCTTGCCGGTCCCGCGCTCGCCGATCACCAGCACCGGCCGGTTGAGTTCGGCCGCGCGGCCGGCCTGCTCGACTGCGTCGAGAAAGGCGAAGCTCTGGCCGACGAACTGCGTATTTTTCTCCATGTGCCAACTTATGGTGAAATTTCCCACCTCTTGGCAAGCATCATATCGCCGCGCGCCTGTCAGATGACCGAAAAATGAACGAAATCCGCCAATTTTAGAAATTGGCACGGCCCCTGCATAGCTATGGGCAATCCGCAACGAAATGCGGAACCACATGAAGGCCAAGGTTCAGGGAGTAAGATAATGGAACATCAGACCAACAGCGTTCGCGAAATCGGCCAGCTGATGTCGGTCGCCATCGCAGCCGTCCTGTTCGGATCGACCATGATCCTCTCGGCGGTCGGTCCGGCCCGCGCCAGCGAAACCCCGGTGCTCGCGACGCAAGACACCCCCGCGAGCCTGCGCTATCTTGCGTAGGGATCGCATACCCCCGGCCGGGGCGGGACTGCCCCCTCTCGCCCGCCCCGGCACTTGATAACGAGATACGACCAGGAGTAGTTGAAATGGGTATTTTCTCCCGCACCCGCGACATCATCGCCGCCAATGTCACCGACCTGCTCGACAAGGCGGAAGACCCGGCGAAGATGATCCGCATGATCATCCTCGAAATGGAGGAGACGCTGGTCGAGGTCCGCGCGTCCGCCGCCCGCACCATCGCCGACCAGAAGGAGATGCGCCGCCATATCGCCAAGCTCAATGCCTTGCAGGAGAGCTGGACCGAGAAGGCGCAGCTGGCGCTGAGCAAGGATCGCGAGGATCTGGCCAAGGCCGCCCTGGTCGAACGACAGAAGGCAGCCGACATGGCCGAACAGCTCAACCACGAGATCGAGACGCTGGACGACGCGCTCAAGGCGTCGGAGGAAGACATCGCCAAGCTCCAGGGCAAGCTGCGCGAAGCCCGCGCCCGCCAGAACAGCCTGGTCACGCGGATGCAGAGCGCCGAGAACCGGCTGCGCGTGCGCGAAGCCTATGCCGGCGAGAAGGTGAACGAAGCCTTTGCCCGCTTCGACATGCTCGAACGCCGCGTCGACATGGCCGAAGGCCGCGCCGATGCGATGAGCCTGGGCCAGCAGCCCAAGACGCTGGAGGAAGAGATTGCGGAATTGAAGTCGGCCGACAAGGTCGATGCCGATCTCGCCGCGCTCAAGGCCAGCATGAACAAGGGAGCCTGATCCCATGGAAGAGATTCTCATCCCCATCGTCGCGATCACGACGCTCTTCATCGGGATGCCCTGGCTGATCTTCCACTACATCACCAAGTGGAAGCAGGCGCCCAAGATCACCGACGAGGATGAGAAGCTGCTCGACGAGCTGCACCTTCTCGCCCGTCGCCTGGAAGAACGGCTCCAGACGGTCGAACGGATCGTCGCCGCCGACAATCCCGATTTCCGTCCGCAGCGTCCTTCCAGCGACGACGACTACGAATTCGACCGGAGGAACTGACATGACCGCCCGCCGCACCAAATTCTATCTCGACAAGGCCAATGGCAAATGGATGGGCGTCTGCGCCGGCATTGCCGACTATACCGGGATCGACGTGGTCTGGGTCCGGGTCGGGGCGGTGCTCATCACCCTGATGGGCGCCTTCCCCTGGTCGCTGATCGCCTATTTCGCCGCCGCCTATTTCGCCGACAACAAGCCATCGGGCCTCTATGCGGATCGCGACGACGAGAAATTCTGGCAGGGCGTTCGCACCAACCCGACGCGCTCCACCCGCGATGTCCGCTCCAAGTTCCGCGACATCGACCGTCGCCTGGCCGACATCGAAATCTATTATACCAGCCGCAACACCCGCCTGGCCGACGAGATCGACAGCCTGCGCTGATCGCTGCATCGGGGCGGCATAACAGGGGAGAGACAGTCATGAATTTCGGTGGTCCCTTCTTCGTCCTCGCCATCATCGCCATGTCGACGCTGGGCTGGATGTTCACCACCTGGGTCCGCGCCCGCCACGGCTATCCGGTCGAAAATGAATGGACCGGCACCGTTCATCGAACGGACCCTGACGCCGGTCGAAAAATCGACCTTCTTTCAAACGAAAACGAAAAGCTGACCGGCCGAATCAGCCGCCTGGAGGAACGCATCGCCGTGCTGGAACGGATCGCCACCGATCCTGCCACCCGCACGGCGCGCGAAATCGAGGAACTGCGCTGACGCGCGGCCGAGCCAAGGGAGTATAGACGATGTTTCCATTCGAAGCCTTCGCGCCGGTCGCGGTCATCGTCGGATCGCTGGCGGTCGGCGGCTGGATCTTCACCACCTGGCTGCGCATCAAGCATGGCTATCCGCTGGAAAACAGCTGGGGGAAGGCGATCTATCCGCAGAAAAATGAGGAAATGGTCGAGCGCATCAAGCTGCTGAGCCAGGAAAATGCCCAGCTGCGCGCCGAGATCGGATCGATGAAGGACCGGCTCGCCGTGGTCGAACGCATCGTCACCGACGAAAGCCACCAGCTCAACCGCGAAATCGAACGGCTGCGCGGCCCGGCCAACTAAGGCCCGAGACGCCAGCGCGCCAACAGGGAGACAAGAGACATGAACCCGTTTGAAATGGTCGTCGCGATCGTCGCGATCACCGCCATCGCCAGCGTCATCCGAGCCAAATATGGCGTCGTGCGTCGGCACAAGGGCGAAGATTTCATCCAGCGTGGGCCGGACCCGGAAGCGGAAAGGCTGCGCGCGGAAGTGAAGGCGCTCAAGGATCGCGTGGCCGTGCTGGAGCGGCTGGCGACGGACGGCTCCACCGCGCTGGAGCGGGAATTCGAAAAGCTCCGCGACCGCGATTGAGCATTTTCAGAAGGGCTGCGCAGCAGTCCTTCGGTTCGAAAATGCGACCATAAACGATTTTCGCGCTCGTTTGGACAGGGAGGCATTCATGCAGGACCCCTATCTCTATATCACGCTGGCGGCGACCAGCCTGGCTGGCCTGGCCATCATCGCCTTCGCTGGCCTTCGCGGCTGGAACGGCTGGCTGGAACTCAAGCGCGCCGAACTGGTCCGCTACGGCCATGGCGACGAATCGGCGCCCCCATCGGCCGCCGCCCGGATCGAGGTCGCCGACCTCAAGGAACGCATCCGCAAGCTGGAAGCCATCGCGGCCGGCGTCGATCTCTGAACCATCGCACGGGGCGCCGTCAGGTCGCCCCGTGTACAGGCCTGTCGTTTCAGACCATCTCGCCCGACAATAGGCGGGGCAGCGCGCCGGACTGGCCCCGTGCCTCGGCCATGAAGCGATGCTTGAGTAGCGACGTGCGCTGCACCGCCGCCAGGCCGGCCCGGCGCACCAATGAGGGCAGCCTGCCCGGCACGTCGAACAGGCGAACCAGCCCGTCCATCGCCACGCTGGTCATCATCGCATCCAGCCCGCGCCAGCGCTGGTAGCGCGCCAGCAACTGCGCGTCGCCGGGATCGAGGCCCAGCCGCATCCCCTCCACCAGCACCTCGACCAGCGCCGCGACATCGCGGAAGCCCAGGTTCAGCCCCTGCCCCGCGATGGGGTGGATGGCATGGGCGCTGTCGCCGACCAGCGCCAGGCGCGTGTCGGTGATCCGCGCGGCATGGTGAAAGCCCAGCGGATAGGAAGAGCGAGGCCCCGCCAGCCGGATTTCGCCCAGAAAGCCGCCGATCCGCTTCTGCGCTTCGGCCAGCCAGGCGCGCTCGGACAATTTCATCATCGCCGGCGCCTGCCCGGTCGGCACGGTCCATACCACGGCGGATCGGGTGCCCGGCAGCATTGGCAGCAACGCGAAGGGACCGCCGACATAGAAAATCTCGTAGGCGGTATTGGCGTGCGGCACCTCATGGTCGATCGCCGTCACCATCGCGGTATGCTTGTATTGCCAGCGCGTCGTGGTGATGCCGGCCGCCTCGCGCGTCGGGCTGTTGCGCCCTTCGGCAGCGACCAGCAGCGCGCCCTCGATCGTCGCGCCGCTCGCCAGCGTCAGCGTGACGCCGTCGGCATTGCGGTCGACATGGACGGCGCGGTCGGGCTGAAAGCGGGTGAGATTCTTCGCCTCGGCCGCTGTCTGCGCCAGCGCGATGCGCAGGTCGCGATTGGGGAACATCGTCCCCATCACCCCGTCATCCGCATCCGGCGCGAAGTCGAGCGCGCCCGGCTCCAGCCCGTCGCTCACCCAGATGCGGTCGATCGGGCAGCCCTTGCCCTCCAGATGCCGGGCCACGCCGATGGCGCTCAGCATCGCGTGGCTGGTCGAACTGATGGCGGAAACGCGCCCGTCGAAACCGGCGGCAGTGGTATCCACCGGATCGGCCGGATCGATCACGGCGCAGCGCACGCCATGGCCGGAAAGAGCGATGCCCAGGGTCAGGCCGACCAGCCCGCCCCCCAATATCACGACGTCGAAGCGTTCCATGGCCGCCTTTCTAGGCGCTTGGGATCGGATTGGGAAGTCGGCGCTTGCCGCGACCATATCGCGTCATCCCCGCTTTCGCGGGTGACGACGGGATATTACAGCTTGCGCACCCAGCCCGCCGGATCGGCCACAATGCCACGCTGGATGCCGGTCAACTCGGCGCGCAGGCTTTCCGTCACCAGTCCGCCATCGCCATTGCCGATGGTGAAGTCTCCGCTGCTGCTCTTGACCGTGCCGATCGGCGTCACCACCGCCGCCGTGCCGCAGGCGAAGGCTTCGCGCAGCTTGCCGCTGGTGGCGTCCTCGCGCCACTGCGCGAAGCTGTAGAGCTCCTCGCGCACCTCAATCCCCTTGGCGCGGGCGAGGGTGATGATCGAATTGCGGGTGATGCCGGGCAGGATGGTGCCGCTCAGCGGCGGGGTGACGATCGACCCGTCCTCCATCACGAAGAAGACGTTCATGCCGCCCAGTTCCTCGACCCACTTGTTCTCGGCCGCGTCCAGGAACACGACCTGGTCGCAGCCCTGCTTGGTCGCTTCCTTTTGCGCGACCAGCGACGCGGCATAATTGCCGCCGCATTTGGCCGCGCCCGTGCCGCCGCGCGCCGCCCGGGTATAATGTTCCGACACCCACAGGGTGACGGCCTTCTTGCCGCCCTTGAAATAGGCGCCGGCGGGCGAGGCGATGACGCAGAAAATATATTCGTTCGACGGACGCACGCCCAGGAACGCCTCGCTCGCGAACAGGAAGGGGCGCAGATACAAGCTGCCCTCACCGCCCGGAATCCAGTCGGCGTCGATCTTCACCAGTTCCTCGACCGCTTCCAGGAACAGATCTTCGGGGATGGCAGGCATCGCCATGCGCTCGGCCGATTCGGCGAAGCGGCGGGCATTTTCCTCCGGGCGGAACATGGCGATGCTGCCATCCTCCAGCCGGTATGCCTTCATCCCCTCGAAGATTTCCTGCGCATAATGGAGCACGGCGCAGGCGGGATCGAGCTGGAAGGGCGCGCGCGGCTCCACCTTGTGGCTGTGCCAGCCCTGTCCCTCGGTATAGCGGATCGTCACCATATGGTCGGTGAAAAGCCGGCCGAAACCGGGATCCTCAAGCAGCACGGCGCGCTCGTTCGCCGCCACAGCCTGGCTGTTGCGGGTGACGGTGAAGCGCGACTTCTGCTCGACGGCCATGGTGAGTCTCCTTGTTCTGGCTCGGAAGGGGCGCCTATGTCACAGTGCGGCTCCCGAAACAATGGGTCATATATGCTGACCCATTTTGTTGCGGCAGGGCCAGGCTGGCGACGCTGGCCTCTTCCCGCGCCCCGGCTGCCTCGCTATCGCTGCGCCATGTATTTCTTCTCCGACAACGCGACGCCGGTCTGCCCCGAAGTGATGGCCGCAATCGCTGCCGCCGACCATGAAGATCATGGCTATGACGGCGACGCCTGGAGCGCGCGGCTGGACGGCGCCTTCTCGGCGCTGTTCGAAACGCCGGTGCGGGCGCTGTGGCTGTCCACCGGCACGGCGGCGAACAGCATCGCGCTCGCCACCCTCTGCCCACCCTATGGCGGCGTGCTCTGCCATGAGGAGGCCCATATCGTCGTCGACGAATGTGGCGCGCCGGGTTTTTTCACCCATGGCGCGACCCTGATGCCGCTGCCGGGCGCTGGCGCGAAGCTGACGCCCGAGGCGGTGACGGAGCGGCTGAAGACGATCCGTCCCGACGTGCATCAGGTACCGGCGCGCGCGATCAGCATCACCAACGCCACCGAATATGGGCTGGCCTATGCGCCGGACGAGGTCGCGGCGCTGGGCGAGGTCGCGAAGGCGCATGGCCTCAGCGTCCACATGGACGGCGCGCGCTTCGCCAATGCGGTGGCGCACCGGGGGTGTGCGCCTGCGGATCTGACCTGGCGCGCCGGCGTGGACGCGCTCAGCTTCGGCTGCGTCAAGAATGGCGGCATGATCGGCGAGGCGCTGCTCTTCTTCGGCGCGCAGGCCGATGCCCGCGCAGCCGAAGCAACGCGTTGGCGCAAGCGTTCGGGCCATCTCATGTCCAAGGGCCGCTATCTCGCCGCGCAGATACTCGCCATGGTCGAAGGCGACCTGTGGCTGCGCAACGCCCGCGCCGCCAATGGCGCGGCGCAGGCGCTGGCGGAAGGGGCGACTGGACGGCTGATGCACCCGGTCGAGGCCAATGAGCTGTTCGTGCGGCTCACGGCGGCGCAAGCGGCGCAGCTGCGCGCGCAGGGTTTCGACTTCTACGACTGGGGCGAGGGCGCGGCCCGGCTCGTCACCAACTGGTCGCAGGACGCGGCCAGCGTCGCCCCGCTGGCGCAGGCGTTGAAAGCGCTCGACGATGGCTGAACCGTCCAGGGGCGGCGTCGCGGTCCCCTTCATCCTCGTCACCCTGATCTGGAGTTCGACCTGGATCGTCATCCGCGACCAGATCGGCTCGGTCCCGGCCAGCTGGTCAGTCTGCTACCGGTTCCTGCTCGCCGGCGTCGCCATGGCGGCTTTCGCCCGGTGGCGCGGTATCCGGCTGGGGATCGGGCGGAGCGGCATCCTCTACGCCGCGCTGCTGGGCCTTGCCCAATTCGTCCTCAATTTCAACTTCGTCTACCGGGCGGAGCATTATCTGACGTCGGGCGTGGTCGCGGTGGTCTATGCGATGCTGCTGATCCCCAATTCGATCCTCGCCTTCCTGATCTTCCGCCAGCCCGTCGGTCGCGCCTTCATCGGCGGCTCGGTCGTCGCGGTGGCGGGCATCATCCTGATGCTGCTCCACGAATATCGCGTGGCGACGGTCAGCCCCGACATGGTGCTACTGGGCGCGGGGTTCGCGCTCGCGGGCCTCATGAGCGCATCGGCCGCCAATGTGATGCAGGGCATGGAGATCGCCAGGCGCCTGCCGATGGTCGCGGTGCTGGCCTGGGCGATGCTGATTGGCGCAGGCGTGGACGCGCTGTTCGCCTTCGCGACGGTCGGGCCGCCGCAGTTCGACATGCGCTGGGGCTATGTCGCGGGTATCGGCTGGCTGGCGCTGGCCGGGTCGGTCGTGACCTTCCCGCTCTATTTCACGCTGATCCAGAGGATGGGCGCGGGCCGCGCGGCCTATACCAGCGTGTTGATCCCGATGATCGCCATGCTGATCTCCACCGTGGTGGAGGGCTATCGCTGGTCGGCGCTCGCCTTCGCGGGCGCGCTGCTGGCGATTGCCGGCATGGGGATCGCGCTGCGATCGAAGGCTGCCTAACGGGCGCCCGGCTGGTAGCGCAGCTTGGCGGCATTGACCTTGTCGATCAGGCTGGCGATCGGCTCGTGCGATGCCGCCCCGCGGCCGGGCGCGCCCAGATCATTCATCCGGTGGCTGAGCGCGGAAAAGGCGCGGTCGATCTGGCTGTCGATGCGGGTCATGGAGCATCCCTCGTGAAGCGATACCTCCCTTCTCGATCCGTCCGGTTAACAAGCCGTAAACCATGCGACAAAGGGAATCAGGCGCAGGCGCGCAACCCGTCGCGATAGGTCGGATAGCGTAGCGACCAGCCGAGCAGCCGTTTCGCCCGCCCGTTCGCGACCCGGCGGTTTTCCGCATAGAAGGACCGCGCCATCGGCGAAAGGCGAGCCTCCTCCAGCGTCAGCAGCGGCGGAAGGGGCTGGCCCAGCATGGCGCAGGCCTCCTCGATCAGTCGGTTCTGCGCGCAGGGCAGGTCGTCCGACAGATTGTAGACGCCGGGTGGCCCCTGGCGGATCGACGCGACCACCCCCGACACGATGTCGTCGACATGGGCGCGGCTGAATATCTGGTCGGGCAGGTCGATGCGATGGGCGCGCCCCTCGCGCACCCGGTCGAGCGCCGAGCGGCCGGGGCCGTAGATGCCGGGCAGCCGGAAGCGGCGCATGTCGGATCGCAGCGCGCCCCAATGGGCATCGGCCTGAGTCCGGGCGGCGCGGCGTCCCAGGCCGACCGGGCTGGATTCATCCACCCAGGCACCCGCCGCATCGCCATAGACGCCGGTGGAGGAAAGATAGCCGCTCCAGATTGCGGGCGCAGCGGCGATGGCGGCGCCATAGCGGGCCAGCACGGGATCGGCATCGCCCTCGGGTGGGACGGAGGAGAGGATATGGCTGGCCTGGGCGATCGCGGCGCGGACCGCGCCATCATCGTCAAACGCGATCATGTCGGCATCGGCGCTCCGGCGGACGCCGGTGATGTGCCAGCCCTCTTCACCCAAACGGGCGGCGAGCCGCGATGCAGTGTAACCCATGCCGATTATGAGCATGTGGGGCATGGTCGATCGCCCGCCGGAAATCAGACCGTGAAGCTCTCGCCGCAGCCGCAACTGCCCTTGGCATTGGGATTGTTGAAGACGAAGCCGGCGGTGAAATCATCTTCCACCCAGTTCATGGTCGACCCGACCAGATAGAGTACCGAAGCGCCGTCGATATACAGCACGCCGCCGGGCGTCTCGATCTTCTCGTCGAACTTGGCTTCCTGCGTCACATAGTCGACCGAATAGGCAAGGCCCGAACAGCCGCGCTTGGGGGTCGACAGCTTGACGCCGATCGTCCCTTCGGGGGCCTGTGCCATCAGGTCGGCGATGCGCGCCTGCGCGCTCGGCGTCAGGATGACGGCGGCGGGACGGGCACGGGTCTTGGTCTCGGTGGTCATCAGAGCATTCCCAGTTCCAGTTTCGCCTCGTCGCTCATCTTCTGCGGGTCCCATGGCGGATCCCAGACCAGATTCACCTCGACATCGCCGACGCCGGGCACCGCGCCGACGCGCAGTTCGACTTCGCCGGGCATGGATTCGGCGACCGGGCAATGGGGCGTGGTCAGCGTCATGGTGACGACGGCATGACCGTCCTCCGTCACGTCGACGCCGTAGATCAGGCCCAGATCATAGATATTCACCGGGATTTCCGGGTCGAAAATCTCCTTCAGCGCATCGATGATGCCGTCATAGAGATTGCCGCCAGGCTCGCCCGCAGGCGTCTCGGCCGGCTTCTGCGCCAGAAACCCGTCCAGATAGTCGCGCTGGCGCGGCGTGGCCTCCGCGACATCGTCCACGCGCGCCTTGGGCGGCGTCTCGACCGCGTCCACCTCTTCCACCAGTATCTTCCGCTCTTCGCTCATATGGTCAGTCATTGGCGAAAATCTTCCTCACACGCTCCAGACCGCGCACCAGCGCATCCACGTCGCTTTCGTCGCTATAGATGCCGAAGCTGGCCCGCGCGGTCGCCTCGACGCCCAGATGCCGCATCAGCGGCTGGGCGCAATGATGCCCCGCCCGGATCGCGACGCCCGTTTCGTCCAATATGGTGCCGACATCGTGCGGATGCACCCCCTCGACCTCGAAGGAGAGGATGCCGGCCGAATCTTCCGGTCCGAACAGGCGCACGCTGTTCAGGCTTTCCAGCGCCCCGCGCGCCTTGGCCACCAGCGCAGATTCATGCGCGTGGATGGCGTCCAGCCCGATCGCCTGCACATAGTCGATCGCGGCGGAAAGCCCGACGACCCCGGTGATATGCGGCGTTCCCGCCTCGAATCGGGTCGGCGCGGGGGCGTAGGTAGTCTTTTCGAACGTGACCTTGTCGATCATTGACCCGCCGCCCTGATAGGGCGGCATGGCGTCGAGCAGTTCCTTGCGGCCCCACAACACGCCGATGCCGGTCGGGCCATAGAGCTTGTGCGCGGAAAAGACGTAGAAGTCGCAGTCCAGCGCCTGCACGTCGACGGCCAGGCGCGGCACCGCCTGGCAGCCATCGATCAGGATCTTCGCGCCGACCATATGGGCGATGTCGGCGGCGCGGCGGCAATCGAGCACGCTACCCAGCACATTGGACACATGGGCGAGCGCCACCATGCGGTGCTGCGGCGTGATCATCGCCCGCATTGCGTCCAGGTCGATCCGGCCATCCTGCGTCAGCGGCACGACGTCGATCGCCGCGCCCACTTTCTCCGCCACCAGCTGCCACGGCACGATATTGCTGTGATGCTCCAGCGTGGAGAGGAGGATGCGGTCGCCCGCCTTGAGCTGCGTCCCTGCCCAGCTTTGCGCGACCAGGTTGATCCCCTCGGTCGCGCCGCGCACATAGATGATCTCGCTGTCCGACGCTGCGCCGATGAAGGTCGCCACCTTGCGGCGGGCGGCTTCATAAGCGAGCGTCATGTTCGCCGACCGCTCGTAGACGCCGCGATGGACCGTCGCATAATCCGGCCCATAGGCCCGCGCGATCGCGTCGATCACGGCATTGGGCTTCTGCGCGGTGGCGGCGCTGTCCAGATAGTGCCAGTCGCCCCCATCCCCATTCAAAAGGCCGGGGAAATCGTCCCGCAACCGCAGCCCTGAAGCGAGATCGGTCATACCAGCGCCTCCAGCTTGGCGATCGCGGCGGCTTCGAGCATCTCCTTGACCGCGACGTCCGCCACATCGTCGAACACGCCCGCGACGAAGGAGCGCAACAGCAGCGTCTTGGCTGTCGCCGGGTCCATGCCGCGCGATGCCATGTAGAACAACGCCGCCTTGTCCAGTTCGCCCACGGTCGCGCCATGCGCGCATTTCACGTCGTCGGCGTAGATTTCCAGCTCCGGCTTGGCGTTGGCCGTCGCGGTGCGATCCAGCAGCATGGCCTTGATCGACTGGAAGGCATCGGTTCGCTGTGCATCGCGCGCGACGTTGATGCTGCCGAGGTAACTGCCCGTGGCGCGCTGCCCCAGGATCGACCGGATGGTCTGTCCGCTGGTCGAATCGGGCTTGGCATGGGTGACGCTGGTGATGATCTCCAGCACCTGGTCGCCGCCGCCGATGATGGCGCCGTTCAGCTCGAAATGCGCGTTGCTCCCCAGCGTGACGGTGAAGGTCACACGCCCCAGCTTGCCGCCGATATTGAGCAGATGGAAATCGCAACGCGCGCCGTCCGCAATCGTGATGACATAGTCATGCACCGCCGCCGCGCCATCGGCCGCGTCCTGCAACAGGTGATGGCGCGCGCTGTCACCCTCCGCCACGTCGATCCGTGTCGGCGCGGGCGTCGGCCAGATGGCGGCTACAGCCTCCACATCGCTATAGCGCCAGGCTTCATCCTTGCGCGTCGGAAGAGCCAATGCGTTCACGCCGCAACCACTTCGGCATAGCCTTCGCGTTCCAGCTCCAGCGCCAGTTCGGGACCGCCCGACTTCACGATCCGCCCGGCCGCCAGCACATGCACGAAGTCCGGCTTCACATAGTCGAGCAGGCGCTGATAATGAGTGATGAGCAGCACCGCCTTGTCGGGCTTGCGCATGATCGCGTTGATCCCCGCGCCCACGATCTTCAATGCGTCGATGTCGAGGCCGCTGTCCGTCTCGTCCAGGATCGCCAGCCTGGGATCGAGAATGCCCATCTGCACCATTTCGGCGCGCTTCTTCTCGCCGCCCGAAAAGCCGACATTCACCGGTCGCTTCAGCATCTCCATGTCGAGGCCGAGCAGCGCGGCCTTTTCCTTGGCCAGCCGGATGAACTCGCCGCCGTTCAGTTCCTTTTCGCCCCGCGCGCGTCGCTGCGAATTGAGGCTTTCGCGCAGGAATTGCAGGTTGGACACGCCGGGAATCTCGACCGGATACTGGAAGCCCAGGAACAGGCCGGCCGCGGCGCGCTCATGCGGCTCCATCTCGAACAGATCGGCCCCCTCGAAGGTCGCGCTGCCGCCCGTCACGTCATAATTGGGACGGCCGCCCAGCGTATAGGCCAACGTCGACTTGCCCGCGCCGTTCGGCCCCATGATCGCGTGGATTTCTCCCGCGTTGATCCGGAGCGACAGGCCCTTGAGGATCGCCTTGCCGTCGATTTCGTTGGTGAGGTTGTCGATCGTCAGCATCAAATTATCCCTCATGCGCGCGCTGGAGCGTCCGCGCGGTCCAGAAAGCCATGTCGCGCACGTCGCCCGGCGCGGGGAACAGCGTGTCGATATGGCGCTTGATCGGCATATAGGGCCACCAGTCGGCGTCGGGTTCCGGCGCGCCCTTTTCCAGAAGCGCGACGACGAACTCGCTGACCGGCCCCATGCGGGCCAGGTTGGGCGCCTTCGCCTTGTGGAACGCCTTGTCGCTGCGCAGTTTCTCGGTGAAAGCCACGTCGCCTGCTTCCAGCGCCGCACGGCTCTCCGCCTCGAACGCGTCGAGATCGCCGAAATCCTTGACGGCGCGGGCCTGCAATTCGCCCTCTTCCAGCTCATAATCCTCGGTCAGGATGCGGATCGCGGCGGTCCATGACTGGCCATTGCCGACATCCTCCGCGAAATCCGCGAGGGCATCCTGAATATCGTCTTCGTCGCTCAATTTTCCGTCCTTGATCTTGTTTGCGGGGCTGCGCTGCGCGTCAGCCCACCGATCCTTCGAGAGAAATCCCCAGCAGCTTCTGCGCCTCGACGGCGAACTCCATCGGCAGTTGCTGCAACACCTCCCGCGCGAAGCCGTTGACGATCAGAGAAACCGCGCTTTCCTGATCCAGCCCGCGCTGCATCGCGTAGAACAGCTGATCGTCGCTGATCTTGCTGGTCGTGGCTTCATGCTCGATCTGCGCCGAGGGATTGCGCACCTCGATATAGGGCACGGTATGCGCGCCGCACTGGTCGCCCAGCAGCAGGCTGTCGCACTGGGTGAAGTTGCGCACCCCTTCCGCGCCCGGCGCCACGCGCACCAGCCCGCGATAGGTGTTGTTGCTGCGGCCCGCCGAAATCCCCTTCGACACGATGGTCGAACGCGACCCCTTGCCGTTATGGATCATCTTGGTGCCGGTATCGGCCTGTTGCAGATTGTTGGTCAGCGCCACCGAGTAGAATTCGCCGACGCTGTTCTCGCCGTTCAGCACGCAGGACGGATATTTCCAGGTGATGGCGCTGCCCGTCTCCACCTGGGTCCAGCTGACCTTGCTGTTGCGCCCCTGGCAGAGCGCGCGCTTGGTCACGAAATTATAGATGCCGCCCTTGCCGTCCGCGTCGCCCGGATACCAGTTCTGGACGGTCGAATATTTGATCTCGGCATCATCCAGCGCCACCAGTTCCACGACGGCGGCGTGCAGCTGGTTCTCGTCGCGCATCGGCGCGGTGCAGCCCTCCAGATAGGAAACATAGCTGCCCTCGTCCGCGACGATCAGGGTGCGCTCGAACTGCCCCGTATTCTCCGCATTGATGCGGAAATAGGTGCTCAGTTCCATCGGGCAGCGCACGCCCTTGGGGATGTAGACGAAGGTGCCGTCGGAAAAGACCGCGCAGTTCAAGGTGGCGAAATAATTGTCGTGCATCGGCACGACCTTGCCCAGCCACTTCTTCACGAGGTCGGGATATTCACGCACCGCTTCGCTGATCGAACGGAAGATGACGCCGGCTTCCTCCAGCTCCTTGCGGAAGGTGGTGGCAACGGACACCGAATCGAACACCGCGTCGACCGCGACCTTGCGGCTGCCCTTCACCCCGGCCAGCATTTCCTGTTCGGCGATGGGGATGCCCAGCTTCTGATAGGTCGCCAATATCTCGGGGTCGACCTCGTCCAGCGAATTCAGCTCCGCCTTCTTCTTCGGCTCGGCGTAATAATAGGCGTCCTGATAATCGATCGGCGGGATGTTGAGCTTGGCCCAGTCGGGCGACTCCATCTTCTGCCACATGGCAAAGGCCTTCAGCCGCCATTCCAGCAGCCATTCCGGCTCCTTCTTCTTGG
The DNA here is from genome assembly GCF_029590555.1 of Sphingobium sp. V4. Classification (NCBI taxonomy): domain Bacteria; kingdom Pseudomonadati; phylum Pseudomonadota; class Alphaproteobacteria; order Sphingomonadales; family Sphingobiaceae; genus Sphingobium; species Sphingobium sp. V4. Next base: position 3,080,286 of record NZ_CP081001.1, read on the forward strand.
CGGAGATGAAGCGGACCGTGTCCTCGTTCAGCCCCTTGGGCGCGAAATCCTGCTCGATGGCGGACGACCAGCCATGTTCGTAGGTCGATGCGCGCTCGGCCGCGTCATGCGCTTCCTGGTTCCGGATGGTGGTGGTCTCTTCGGTCATGCCATTTCTCGTGTCAGGCTGGCGATGGTGACGCCCGCGAGCGCCTCGCGGATCGCATTGTTCGCCACATTCATGTGCGGGCGCACGCGGCAGTCCTGCTCCAGCGAGCAGTCATGGGCGCCATGGTCGGCGCAGGCCGTCATGGCGATGGGGCCTTCCACCGCCTCCACCACATCGGCCAGCGTGATCGCTGCGGGCGGACGCGACAGCCGCACGCCCCCGCCGGTGCCCCGGCTCGATTCGAGCAGACCGGCGGCCGACAGGCGGCTCACCAGCTTCTGTGCGGTGGGCAGGGGTATGCCGGTTTCGGCCGACAGGGTGGTCGCGTTCATCTTCGGCTGTCGGTCGTGATGCGCCGGATCGAGCCCGGCGTGGCCGCAATGGCGCGCGGCGGCGGACATCAGCACGACCGCATAATCAGCGAAGCTCGACAGTCTCATGTCGTGTCACGCGCCCTTGCAAATTGCGAACCATTCTCAAATCGGACCGATTCCATCCGATTGGGCGCATGTGGTCCGCCAGGCGCAGTTAATCAAGGTATTTCTGCTTGGGGACGCTCAACTCAAACGATTGAGCACCGCCACGTCGCCGCCCAGGGATCGGCGCAGCAGGGTCAGCTGGGCCACGGCCGTCGGCTCGGTCTGCAACTGGTGCGGGGTCAGGCCGATGAAATGCTTGATCTCGCGGATGAAGTGCGACTGGTCATAGAAGCCCGCCTCCTCGCACAATTGCTGCCAGCTGTCGCCGTCCAGGGCGATTCGCGCCGAACAGCGCAGCGCGCGATATTTGCGCGCCAGCAGCTTGGGCGGGGCGCCATAATATTTGTTGGTCAGCCGGGCGAGCTGGCGCGCCGACAGGGACGTGGTTTCCACCAATGTCTCGATCCGCGGCGATCCTTCGTCCATCAGCCAGGCGTCGACCGCCGCCAGCAGCGCCCAGGTCGCCTTGCGCACCGGCTTGACCAGCCGGCCCAGCTCCTTCCAGCACAGGGTTGCCATCTCTTCCGCCTCGGCATCGTCCATGGTCCGCAACCGGTCGAGCAGCGCGGCATGGGCGGGGCCGCGTTCCGCCGCGAGGTCGCACAGGCGATCGGCCAGGGTGCTGGCGTCCCCGCCATGCAGCGACAACCACCCGGCGGGCAACAGCGAGACGCCCAGCACCCGCGCCTGTCCTTCCAGCACGAAGCGGGTCGCCCCCATGGTCGGCCCCAGCAGGCAGACGTCCGGCGTCGCCATCACCCCGCCATCCTGGAAATGATAATCCCCGCCGCCCGCGATCATGAAACGCAGCTGCGGCACGTCGGCGCGGGTGGCGTCGGCATAATGGTCGGCGGTGACGGTGAAGAGGTAGAGCGAACCGAAATAGGCGCGCAGATGTTCGGGCGGCGCGAAGTAACGAAGCCGCACCGGCCCCTGCGCGGCTGCGACCGTGTAGGAAAGCGGTCCCCTTTCGTCCGGCAGAGCGACGTTGCTCCCCGGCTTGCTGGTCTTGTGCAACCCCATATTTTCACCCCAGGCCGCGACTATGCGCCAATTCTGCCGGGACGCAAGCGACAGGATTGAAAAAGCGCATTTTTCATGCCTCTTTTCCCTGCCGAAAAAAATGACCCGGCGGTTCATCACCGCCGGGTCAGGAAAAGGTCTCATCGGCCATTGGCCTAAGAGCCTTCGGGTCGCAAGCTGGGTTTACGCCCGAATCAGTGAAATTTTATTGGATGGATCGGACATTTCTCCGTCCGAAACGGTCTCATTCATGACGTTTCCTGTCATGAAATGTCATAAGCCGACGGCTGTGATGCTTCTGCCACAGTGACTCGACGGACGGTCGCGCCGCTGGCATAGCGCCGCCCCATGTCCTATCGCCTGATCCGCCCCCTTCTCTTCGCGCTCGACGCCGAACGCGCCCATAATCTGTCGATCGCCGCGCTGCGCATGATGCCCACGCCGGCGCCGCTTCGGGCCGATCCGATGCTCGAAACGACGGTGGCGGGCATCCGTTTCCCAAATCCGGTCGGACTGGCGGCGGGCTATGACAAGGATGGCCGGGTCGCGCACAAGATGCATGGCCTGGGCTTCGGTTTCGCCGAGCTGGGCACGCTGACGCCGCTGGCCCAGCCGGGCAATCCGCAGCCGCGCCTGTTCCGACTGGTGGAGGACCGCGCCGTCATCAACCGCTTCGGCTTCAACAATGGAGGTCAGGGCGCTGCGGCCGACCGGATCGCGCGCTATCGCCGTCCGGCGGGGGAGGGGCCGGTGATCGGCATCAATATCGGCGCGAACAAGGATGCGACGGCCGCCGGGCGCGGCATTGCCGACTATGTGACGGGCGTCACCTGCATGGCGCCGCTGGCCGACTATCTGACGGTCAACATCTCCTCCCCCAATACGCCGGGCCTGCGCGCCTTGCAGGGCCGCGCCGCGCTTGACGACCTGCTGGGGGCGGTCATGGCGGCGCGCGGCGGCGACACCACGCCGATCTTCCTGAAAGTCGCCCCCGACCTCGAGCCCGCCGATGTCGAGGATATCGCCGCCGCCTGTGTCGACCATCGGGTCGACGCGCTGATCGTGTCCAACACGACCATCACCCGCCCGGCGCTGCGATCGGCCCATGCGGGGGAGGCAGGCGGCCTGTCCGGCGCGCCGCTGACCGACCTGTCGCACGCACGGCTCCGGGATTTCCGCCGTCTTCTGGGGACGCGACTGCCGCTGATCGGCGTCGGCGGCATCGCCACCGGCGGCCAGGCCTATGCCCGCATCCGCGCCGGGGCGTCGCTGGTTCAGCTCTACAGCGCGCTGGTCTATGAAGGCCCCTATCTCGCGAAGCGCATCAATGCCGAGCTGAAGGCGCTGATGGCGCGCGATGGCGTCAGCGGCATCGCCGATCTGGTCGGCGTCGACGCCTGAAGCCCGCGCTGATCGGGTCTGCCGGTCATAACCCCGGTCTATCATGGGGTTGCGAAGCGCCGTCGCGGCGATAGGGTGCCGGCCATGACCTCCCGCCTGAACGGCCTGCTGGCCCCCTTCGCCCTCATTGCCCTGCTCCCTGCCGCCGCCGCTTCCGCGCGTGATCCGGTATCGACCAACGCCACCGTCTCGGCCGCCGACCCGCGCGCCGCGCAGGCGGGGCAGGAAATCCTGCGCAAGGGCGGCAGTGCGACGGACGCGGCGATCGCCATGATGCTGGCGCTCAACGTCGTGGAGCCGCACAATAGCGGCATCGGCGGCGGTGGGTTCCTGATGCACCATGACGGCGCGACCGGCCTGCTGGAATCGATCGACGGCCGCGAAACCGCCCCCGCCGCCGCGCGGCCCGACCGCTTCATCGGTCCCGACGGCCAGGTGATGCCGTTCCGCCAGGCCTGGCCGGGCGGCTATTCGGTCGGCGTGCCGGGCAATCTGCGGCTCGCCTGGGACGCGCACCGGAAATGGGGCAAGCTGCCCTGGGCCGACCTGTTCCAGCCCGCGATCCGCTACGCCGAGGAAGGCTTCGAGGTGCGCGAGCGGCTCGACACCGCCATGCGCGCGGTCGCCGCCGTGTGGGCCGACTTCCCCGACATTCAGTCTTATTTCTGGATCGACGGCAAGCCCGCGCCCAAGGGCACGATCCTCAAGAACCCGGCGCTCGCTGCCCTGTTCAGGCGGGTCGCGGCGGAGGGGCCGGACGCCTTCTACACCGGGGAGAACGCCAGGCTGCTCGCCGCCGCCGTCACCAACGCGCCGAAAAATCCGGTGCCGATGACGGAAGCGGACATCGCCGCCTATCAGGCGAAGCCGCGCAAGCCCGTCTGCGGCAAATATCGCGTCTATACGGTGTGCGGCATGGGGCCGGTGTCGTCGGGCGGCGTCACCGTGCTGGAAATTCTCGGCATGGTGGAGCGCTTCCCGCTCGCCCAATGGGGCAAGGACGATCCGCGCTCCTGGCATGTGATCGGCGAAGCGATGCAGCTCGCCTATGCCGATCGCGACACCTGGCTCGGCGATCCCGATTTCGTCCCGGTGCCGGTCAGCGGCATGATCGACCCGGCCTATCTCCGGCAGCGATCCTCGCTGATCCGCCTCAACAAGGCGCTGACCGCCTACACACCCGGCACGCCGCCCGGCGCGCAGCCGCGCACCACCTCTCTGCCCCAGCCCGAAAGCGGCACCAGCCATTTCGTCGCCGTGGATCATGACGGTGACATCGCCGCCTGGACCTCCACCATCGAAAGCTTCTTCGGCAGCCAGCTGGTGGCGAACGGCGTCATCCTCAACAATGAGCTGACCGATTTCAGCCTGACCCCGGAAAAGGACGGCAAGCCCGTCGCCAATCGGGTGGAACCGGGCAAGCGGCCGCTCTCCTCCATGTCGCCGACGATCGTCTATGATGACAAGGGCACTCCCATCTTCACCGTGGGCGCGGCGGGCGGCAAGACCATCATCATGCAGGTGGCCAAGGCCCTGATCGCCCATTTCGACTGGGGCCTGTCGGCGCAGGATGCGATCGCCCACGGCCTGATCTTCTTCAACGGCGACGGGCTGGTGCTGGAACAGGGCACCTCGCTTGAGGCGATGAAGGCGCCGCTGGAAAAGCTGGGCCACCGCGTGACCGTCAGCCGCCTCGGCCTCAAGGCCAATGCGGCGGAGCGCATGGCGGACGGTCGCTGGGTCGGCGCCGCCGATCCGCGCAGCCCCGGCGTATCGTTGCAGGAATGATTTTCGGGATGACGAACTGATCTGGCTCGATAATATTCAGCCAGAAAGGGCGGCCTTGCGAGCCGCCCTTTTCCGTTTCCGCTTACTTCTTCGCCGCGAACCAGGCGGCGAGCGGCGCCTTCAGCCGGCCGCGCGTCTCGATCCGCGTCTTGATCGCGGCGATCGACCGGTCGACCACCTTGCGCGATTCGGGCGTCAGATATTGGGTGGCATAGGCGTCCAGCTTCGTCACCATCGCCGGGTCAGCCGATCCGCCGCCCAGTCGGGCAAGCGCCTGGCTGCGCGCCGACACGTCGATCAGCGCCTCATATTGCGCGCGGTGCGCCAGCACATAGTCCACCGCCAGCATCGGATGCTCTGCGCCGACCTGGCTGATGATCGCGGCGCTGGTGGTCTTGCCCGGCTCGTCGGTAAGCGCAAGGTCGAGCGCCTGCGCGCCCAGCTTCGCGTCCTTCGCTCCGCCCAGCAGCGCATAGAGGCTGCTCTTCTCCAGGTCGGTCTTCGCGCCCTTCGCCATGGCGCGCAGCCTGTCCCAGGTCGCCTGGTCGGCATTCTTCGCGATGATCGCCAGCCAGACATTGCGCAGCGGCCCGTCGAGCGCGGCGGGATCGGTCGCCAGCGCGGCGAAGCGGCGATTGGCTTCGGCCACCACCGCCTTGTCGCCCATGTCGCCCAGCGTCGACACCAGCGCCGATCGCAGCACCGGCGCCTGCGGGCCTTCCCCGGCCTTCGCGTCATAGCCGATCGACGACAGCACCGGGCCGAGCTTGGCCGAGGCATAGGCCGCGACCCGCGCCTGCGCTGCCGGGTCGCTTTCCAGCATGTCATGCGCGCTGCCCAGATAGCCGGGCACTTCGGCCAGCACGGCCGGGCTGGCCGATGCCGGCACCGCGTCCACCAGGTCGAGCGCCAGTCCGATCGGCTGGTATCCGCCGAGGCCCAGCTGGAAATTGTCCGCCAGCAGCCCGGTCTGGTCGATGCTGGCGAGCTTGGTGAAGTCCCTGGCCAGCGCCTTCACATCGGCCTGCGGATAGAGCGAGCGATAATAGCCCGTCTGCCCAGCATTGACGACATAGGCGCCGCAGCCCGGCAGCGTCATCTGCCCCTTGCCCTGGAGGATCAGCCGCTGCGCCGTGCCGCCCACGGTCTGCGCCATCACCGGCACGTTCCACGACAGCGGCGCCTTGTCCTTATTGTCGCGGCTGAACTCGCTCTGGCTCAGCGTCAGCAGCATATTGCCGCCCTGGCACTGGGCGCTCTCCACCTTGACCAGCGGGATGCCGGGCTTGCTGGTGAAGTCATGCGCGATCGACACCAGCCCCTTGGCGCCGGCGCCCTCGACCGCCTTCCACAGGTCGTCGGTGACGGTGTTGCCATAGGCGTGCGCCTTCATATAGCTGCGGATGCCGTTCTTCCACGTCTCCTCGCCGGCATAGCCTTCCAGCATGGTGATGACGGCCTCGCCCTTCTGGTAGGTGATGGCGTCGAACGCCTGGTTCACCTGGTCGACGGTCGTGATCTTCTGCACCACGGGGTGGGTGGTAGCGAGCGAATCGAGGCTCATCGCCGCCTCGCGCCCGTCGACGCGGGTCAGCAGCATCTCCCATTGCGGTTGCAGCTTGTCGCTCACCTTGGTCGCCATCCAGCTGGCGAAGCCCTCGTTCAGCCACAGATCATCCCACCAGGCCATGGTGACGAGGTCGCCGAACCACTGGTGCGCCATTTCATGCGCGACCGTTTCGTAGATGCGGCGCTTGGTCGCTTCGGACGTGAAGCGCGGGTCGACCAGCAGCGCGCGCTCGAAAGTGAAGATCGCGCCCCAATTCTCCATCGCGCTGAAGAACTGGCTCTGGCCCGGCCCGGCCACATTGTCGAGCTTGGGCAGGGGGTAGGGGGTGCCGAAATAATCGTTGAACCAGGGCAGGATCGCGGCGGACGCATCCAGTGCCAGCCGGGCCTTGCCCGTATTGCCCTTGCCGGTGATGACGCCGACTTCGGTCGCGCCCGACATCTTGGTCGCGCGCTCCAGTTCGCCCAGGCCGAAGAAGAGCAGGTAGGAGGACATTTTGGGGGACGTGCCGAAGGTCACGCGCGTCTTGCCGCCGCCCAGATCGGTCGAGGACTTGACCGGCATGTTGCCGACCGCCAGCTCGCCGGTGGGGATGACGGCGGAGAGGTCGAACGTGGCCTTGTAGCTCGGCTCGTCCCAGCTCGGCACGAAGCGGCGGGCGTCGGGCGCCTCGAACTGGGTGAAGAGCGCGCGCTTCGCCGCGCCCGCATTGTCGGTATAGTCGAGCGCGAACAGGCCGTTCGCCTGCTGGTTGATGATGCCGCCATAGACGATGTCCAGCCGGTACGCGCCGGGCGCGATCGGTTTGCCGAAGTCCATCGTCACGGTCTGCGCTTCTGCATCGACCTTCGCGCTGCCCTTGATCGGCTTGCCCTTCGCCGGGGTCAGCATGACCGAGGAGATGGTCAGGTCGGCGGCGTTCAGCACCAGCGCGGGCAGTTGCTGGCTGACGGTGACGTCGATCGCCGCCTTGCCGGTGAATTTCAGGTTCGCCGCATCGGGCGTCACTTCGATCGCATAATGGCTGGGCGCCGCGCCGCGCGGCAGCTGGGTGGTGATGCCGGCGCCGGGGCCGGCGGGCGCGGTGCCCTGGGCCAGCGCGGGGGTGGCCAGGGCCAGCGGGGCGGCCGCGATCAGCAGCGGCAGGATTTTCTGGAAGGACATAGGCTTTGGGACTCCGACACGTCTGGTGCGCTACGATACACTATCTCGCGCGCGATGAACGCGGGATCAACCGTTTCGCCCCACCGGTCAAGCGATGGGCATCGGCGCCAATGTCGTTGGTCGAACCCTGTTGCCCGTTCGTCAAACAGGCGACGCGGATGCCGGACCCCCTAGATTCCAACGTCACCCCCGCCTGGAGCCCGGGTTCCGCTTCTTCAGGGGGAAGGGTCAGTCTTGACGCCTGCGACGGGGGGTCATCCCCGCCCGCGATAGCCCGGCACATCCTGCGGCGGCAGCCACAGGCCCGCGGGCGGCTCGCCCGATTGCCAGAACACGTCGATCGGGATGCCGCCGCGCGGATACCAATAGCCGCCGATCCGCAGCCAGAGGGGCTGCATCTCTTCGAACAGCCGCTCGCCGATGCCCACGGTGCAATCCTCGTGGAAGGCGGCATGGTTGCGGAAGGCGCCCAGGAACAGTTTCAATGACTTCGATTCGACGATCGTCGCGCCGGGCGCATAGTCGATCACCAGATGGGCGAAGTCGGGCTGCCCTGTCACCGGGCAGAGCGAGGTGAATTCGGGCGCGGTGAAGCGCACCAGATAGGGTTTGCCGGGCCGCGGATTGGGCACATAATCCAGCACCGCGTCTTCCGGCCGGGCGGGCAGCGCGCTGGTCTGGCCCAGATGCAGGGTCAGATGCGGGGGTTGTGTGGGAAGGTCAGTCATGCCGCGCCATCTACGCCATCGCACGCCTGATGTCATCGGTCGGCATCATTCACTTGCGGTTCATCGACGCTTGTGCCTTGGCAGCGCCATGGGGATCCTTGTTCGTCCGTTGCTTTTCGCCGCGCCGCTGATGCTGGCCGCGCCCGTCCATGCCCAGCAGACGCCGGAGCCGACCCCCGGCTTCCAGCTGCCCCCGACCGGCACCGCGCCTGCACCCGATCCCGACCGCCAGGGGCCGGAATTGGACGTCTATCGCGATCAGCCGCGCAGCGCGCCGCCCGTGGTTGCGCCGACGGTCGTCGCCCCGCCTGTTCCGGTAAGGTCCGCGCCGACGCCCACCCCGACGCCCGCGCGCCCCGCGCCCGAACAGCCCAGCGCCGCGCCGCCGCCCCGGCGCGAGGCGCCCGCGCCCGTTCAGCCGACGCCGGCCCAGGCGGAGCCGACTAGACCCGCCGGATCGGCGGACGATGCGGCGCCGCCCGCCGCGCCGTCGCAGCCGCTTCCCACGCCTGCCGCCAATGCGGTGGAGGCGCCTGAACCGGCTGCGCCCGCACCCGTCGCGGCGGAATCGGGGAGCAACCTGCCCTGGATCATCGGCGGCCTGGTCGCGCTCCTCGCGCTCGCGGCCTTCCTGCTGCTGCGTCGCCGCCGCCCGGTGGAAGAAGTGGAAGAGGTGTTTGTCCAGCCGGCGCCCTTGCCCGCCGACCTCCCGCCGTCCGCTCCGGAACCGATCGCAGCGCCCGCGCCGGTGGAGGCCGCGCGCCCGCCCATATCGGCCACGATGCCCTCGACTCCCACGGCGCCCGACCCGGCCCCCGCAGCCGCAGCGCTCGCGGCCGATCCGGTCGCTGAACCGCGCGCCGCGTCGGCCACTGCCGCCGCCGAACGCCCCTGGCTCGACATGGACATGGCGGTCAGCCAGGCGCGCTATTCGCTGATGGGCCTCACCATCGCCTACAGCCTCATCCTCCACAATCGCGGCGACCGCGCGGCGCAGGACGTCCTGATCCGCGGCGTCGTCGGCAATGCCGGCGCGCAGCAGCAGGCGCTGCTCCAGGGCTTCTTCTCCGGGCAGGACGGCTTGCCGCTGCACAGCGCGGTCTCGATCGCGCCGGGCGAGACGCGCCAGCTGACCGGCGAACTGCGCCTGTCGCCGGACCAGATCGTACCGGTGGAGATGGGCCAGCGCAGCCTGCTCATCCCGCTCGCCGCCTTCGACCTGGCCTATCGCTGGGAATCGCCGGAGGGCGAGCCGATGGGCCATGGCCGCACCGCCCGCGCCTTCATCGTCGGCCAGGAACAGGAACCGCCCGCCGATCGCCTCGCGCCGCTGCGCCTCGACCAGGGGCCGCGCCAATATCGCCGTCCCGCCGCGCGCGCGGCGGCCGAACTGGCACCGGCCTGACGCCTTGGAGCCGTCCAGGCTGAGCGTGTCGAATTCCTTGCTGTCTTCAGAAGAAAGAGGAATGTCGCTGGCTGTCGCCGCCCCTCGGGTCGACAGGCTCGGGCCGAACGGATTATAGCCTTTCTCGACGCCTTCGACGACACCGAGGGACGCTGAAGGGAGCCGCATGACCATCTTCGTTTCCACCGACTGGCTTGCGGGCGAACTCGGCAGGCCCGATCTCGTCATCCTGGACGCCAGCCTCTTCCTGCCCGGCACCCCGCGCGACCCGCGCGCCGAATATGCGGCGGCCCATATCCCCGGCGCCGCCTATCTCGACCTGCCCGGCCTTAGCGATCCCGACGATCCGACGCCCGGCATGTTGCCGCCCGACGCCATGATGACACGGCATATGCAGGCGCTGGGCGTCAATGCCGACAGCCGCATCATCGTCTATGACAACAGCCCGACCCACAGCGCCGCGCGCGGCTGGTGGATGATGCGCGTCTATGGTCTCGGCGCCGACCAAGGCATGAGCGCCGCGATCCTCGACGGCGGCCTGCCCAAATGGATCGCGGAAGGCCGCCCGGTCGAAAGCGGCGTCCCGGCCCCCGCGCCCGGCAACGCGATCGCCCGGCTCGATCGCGCGCAGGTCCGCACAAAGGCCGACATTCTCGCCAATCTCGACAGCGGGGAGGCCCAGTTGCTCGACGCGCGCGGCGCGGGCCGCTTCACCGGCGCGGAGGCCGAACCGCGGCCCGGCATGGCGTCCGGCCATATTCCCGGCAGCCGCAACATTCCCTCCTCCGCCTTCTTCACCGCTGGCCATGTCATGAAGCAGGGCGATGAACTGCGCCGTCTGTTCTTGGAAGCGGGCACCGATTTCGGCCGGCCGATCATCACCACCTGCGGCAGCGGGGTGACGGCGGCGATCATCCTCGCCGGCCTCGAATCGCTCGGCAAGACCGACGTCAGCCTCTATGATGGCAGCTGGTCCGAATGGGGCTTCGACCCCGCCACGCCCAAGGCCACGGGCGCCGCATGACGGACGATCGGCGCAAGCCCCTCACCAAACTCGCCCAGGCCGGCCGCAAGCCCGAATGGACCGGGATGCCGGGGCAACCCGGCGGCATCGTCAGCCCGCCGGTCTGGCGCGCCTCGACCATCCTCTATGACGATGTCGCCCATTTGCGGCAGGCGGCGGGCCGCAGCACCCATGAACGCCTCTTCTACGGGCGGAAGGGCACGCCGACCGCCTGGTCCTTGGCCGACGCGCTCACCGAAATGGAGCCGGGGGCGGAGGGGACGATGCTCTTCCCCTCGGGCGTGGCGGCGATCGCCTGCGCGCTGATGGCGGTGCTCAAGCCCGGCGACCGGCTGCTGATGGTCGACAGCGCCTATGACCCGACCCGCAATTTCTGCGACCATCTGCTGAAAAGTTACGGTATCGAAACGATCTATTATGATCCCGCGACTGTCCAGTTCGATGTCCATCTTGCGTCTGGGCCGATCCGGGCGATCTTTCTGGAAAGTCCCGGCAGCCTGACCTTCGAGGTGCAGGACATTCCCGCCATCACCGCCTGGGCCAGGGCGAACGGGGTCGTGACCCTGCTCGACAATACCTGGGCGACGCCGCTCTATTTCCCGGCCATGGCCCATGGCGTGGACATCTCGATCCTTGCCTGCACCAAATATATCGTCGGTCATTCGGACGTGATGATGGGCAGCGTCACCGCCACCTCCGGCTGGTTCGCGAAGCTGCGCCAGACCGCCTATCTGTTCGGCCAGATGACCAGCCCCGACGATGCCTGGCTGGCCTCGCGCGGGCTGCGCACGCTCGGCATCCGGCTGCAACAGCATCAGGACAGCGCGCTCGCCATCGCCCGCTGGCTGAAGGACCAGCCGGACGTCGCCCGCGTGCTGCATCCCGCGCTGCCCGACTGTCCTGGCCATGCCCAGTGGCAACGCGATTTCAGCGGCTCCACCGGCCTCTTCAGCTTCATCCTGCGGGGCGGGGACGAAACGGCGCGCGCCGCCCTCATCGACGGCCTCGCCCATTTCGGCATCGGCTACAGCTGGGGCGGCTTTGAAAGTCTCGCCCTCCCGGTCGATCCGGCCCGCTACCGCAGCGCCACAAGCTGGCAGGCGGAAGGCCCGGTGGTCCGCCTCCATATCGGCCTCGAAGACCCGGCGGACCTGATCGCGGACCTTGATGCCGGCCTTGCCCGCTTCCGCGCGGCGCGCGACGGGGGCTGACGCGATGATGCCGGGCCTGGCCGATCTTCTGCGCCGACTGCCCGGCGATCCCGACATCGTCCAGCCGCTTCTGGCGCTGGCGCTCGCCCTCCTGCTCTACGCCGCCGCCTGGGGCCTTGCCCGGTCGATCGCACCGCGCCTGCGCCGCAGCCTGCCGCCGCTGGGCGATGCGCTGGCCGGCCATGTCCGCGCCATCACCCGCCATGGCATCGCCGCGCTGCTGCTGGCGCTGGGCCTCGTCTTCTTCCCGACCGGCTCGCTCGGGCACCTGGTCATGGGCGTCGCACTGGGCGCAGTGGTTGCGCTGCTCGCCACCCATGTGCTGCGCGGCCTCGCCATCCCGCGCTGGGCCGTCGCGCCGCTCGCGCTCATCCTCTTCATCCTGATCGTGTCGGGCAGCGGCGGCGGGATCGCGCCGGTGGGCGAGATGCTGGACCGGGTGGGCATCAATCTCGGCAAGCGGCGCATCACCCTGCTCGGCCTGTTGTCGATCGCCGCCACCTGCGTCGCGCTGTTCGCCGCCGTGCGCCTCGCCAATCGCGTCATCGGCCGCTCGATCCAGAAGACCGACGGGTTCGACCCGACCCAGAAGCTGCTGGCGCAGAAACTTGCCACGATCGTCGTGGTGGTCGCCGCCTTCTTCATCGGCATCGACCTGCTCTCGATCGATCTCACCGCCTTCGCCGTCTTTTCCGGCGCGCTCGGCCTCGCCATCGGTTTCGGCCTGCAAAAGACCTTCGGCAACCTGATCGCCGGCATCATCCTGCTGATGGACCGGTCGATCAAGCCGGGGGACGTCATCGTCGTCGGCGACAGTTTCGGCTGGGTCAACAAGATCGGCGTGCGCGCCGTCTCCGTCATCACCCGCGACGGCAAGGAACATCTGATTCCCAACGAGAATCTGATGACCCAGGAGGTGGAGAACTGGTCCTATTCCGACCGCAACGTCCGCGTCCGCATCCCCGTCGGCATCAGCTTCGACAGCGATCTCACGCTCGCCCAGCAACTGATGCTCCAGGCGGCGCAGGACAGCCCGCGCGTGCTGCGCAATCCCAAGCCCAATGTCTGGCTCACCGGCTTCGGCGAAAGCCGCGTGGAGCATGACATCCTCGTCTGGATCAGCGATCCCGAAGGTGGCGTGGGCAATGTGAAGTCCGACGTTCTGGGCCGCGTGTGGCATCTGTTCCGCGACAATGGCATCACCATCCCCTATCCGCAGCGGGTCGTCCACCGGCCGCCCGACACTCCGTGACATAACGGAGTCGCGCTCGCCGCCGCGCGTGACTATATCGGGGCCATGTCGCCCATTTCCCTCCTGCTGGTCTTCGTCGTCACCGTCGCTGCGATGGAAGGCTTCGCCTATGTCATGCACCGCTGGGTCATGCACGGACCAGGCTGGTTCCTGCACGCCAGCCATCATCGCCCCCGGACCGGGTGGTTCGAGGCCAATGATCTCTATTTCGTGATCTTCGCCCTGCCGTCCATCCTGCTGCTGCTGGGCGGGGTGCAGTGGGGCTGGGGCGACTGGGCGACGGCGTGCGGCGCGGGGATCGCCGCCTATGGCGCCATCTATCTGGGATTCCACGACATCATCGTCCACCAGCGGGTCAGGCATCGCTATGTCGCCCGCTCGCGCTACATGAAGCGCATCGTCCAGGCCCACCGCCTGCACCATGCCGTGGAGACGAAGGCGGGGACGGTCAGCTTCGGCTTCCTGGTCGCGCCCCATCCCGCCGCGCTCAAGCGCGAACTGGCCCGCCGCCATCGCGCCGGGGTGCGCGCGCCGGCTACTTCGGCAGATCCAGCCCTGCGACATTGAAGCGGAAGGGCGTCGTCTCGTCCTTCGGCCCGGTCGCCAGGTCGATCGTCACGGCCCGCGACGCCGCGATCATCTCATAGGCTTTCTGCGACGGCGGGATCTCGATCCCGTCATCGCTTGTGGTCAGCCGGCCCTTCCAGCGGTGCGGCTTGCCGTCGTCGCCCGTCGCGTCGACGGCGCAATCCGACATGTCGCAGCGGAAGGGCGCCCCGACCAGCTTCACCGTCACGATCTTCTCGCCATTGCTCATCGGCTGGACCAGCAGGACGGAAAAGGTGTCGGACGCGGTCATGGTCTGCACGGCGTTGGTGCTGCCGATATAGGCCAGCTTCGCCTTGGCGCCCGGCCCGCCTTCATATTTCCAGACCTGGCCGATCTGGTCGCGCTGGGTCGGCCCTTCCGTCTTTTCACCGGACGAGCAGGCTCCCAGCAGGCCGATCATGGCCAGGGCGATGATGTGACGCATGGTCTCTGTCTCCTTGTCGAAGGAGAAGAACGCACCGGCCGTGAAGTCGGTTTCAGCTGTAGCGGGCAGCGGTCTCGCGGATCAGCGCGATCATGTTGGGGATGCCCTGGGTCCGGTTGGAACTCAGCTGGTTGCGAAGGTCGAAGGGCGCCAGCGCCGCTTCGATGTCGGTCGCGGCGATCTCCGCCGGGGCGCGATCCTGCACCGTCAGCAGCACCAGCGCGATGATCCCCTTGGTGATCGCGGCATTACTGTCCGCCAGGAAATGCAGCCTGCCATCCGCCAGCACCGTGGGATAGACCCATACCGCCGCCGAGCAGCCGCGCACCAGCGTCGCGTCGGTCTTGAGCGCGTCGGGCATCGGCTCCAGCGCCCGCCCCAGGTCGATCAGCAGACGATAGCGGTCGTCCGCGTCGAGAAAGGCATAGTCGTCCTGGAGATCGGCAAGGTCGGTCATGGCCGCTCATATAGGCGGATATGCGCGGGGTGGAAGCCCAAACCTATCCCAGCATCCGCCGCAATATATCGTCCTTCAGCACGAAATGGTGGCGCAGCGCCGCGCCGACATGCAGCGCGATCAGCACCACCCACAGCCAGGGCAGCAGTTCATGCGCCTCGCTCGACACGCCCACGATCGCATCGCCCTTCGCCACCGCGAATTTGGGCACGTCGAACAGGAAGAACCAGTTGAGCGGCCGCGTTCCGGCCGACGTCATGACCCATCCCGACAGCGGCAGGATCAGCATCAGCGCATAGAAGGCGACATGGGTCAGGTGGGCCGCGCCCTTCTCCCATCCGGGCATCGCCGCCGGCAGCGGGGGCGTCCGGTGGGTGAGGCGCCAGCCGATCCGCACCAGCGTCAGCGCCAGCACGGTCAGGCCGATCGACTTGTGGACCGGCATGACCGCCCAGTCCTTGGGCAGCGCGTCATGGGCGAAGCCCAGCCCCAGATTGAGTAGTATCAGGACGGCGATGGCCCAGTGCAGGGCGCGGGCGACAGACGTGTATCGGACCAAGGGCTGCTCCTCCCGGAAAAGTCATGGCCATCGCTAACCGATGGCCATGACCTGCATCTGAACGGATCGCCGTCACCGCCGATCGGTTTTGCGCTCGATCAAGCCTGACGATTGGCGACCAGATTATCCACTACTGACGGGTCGGCCAGCGTGCTGGTATCTCCTAGCGCCTGCGCCGACACTTCGCCTTCCGCAATCTTACGGAGGATGCGGCGCATGATCTTGCCCGACCGCGTCTTGGGCAGGCCCGGCGCGAACTGGATCGCGTCGGGCGTGGCGATCGGGCCGATCTCGTTGCGGACCCACTGGACCAGCGTCTTGCGCAGCGCGTCATTCGCTTCCTCGCCGCTGTTCAGCGTCACATAGGCGTAGATGCCCTGGCCCTTGATGTCGTGCGGGAAGCCGACCACCGCTGCCTCCGCAACGCTTTCGTGCAGCACCAGCGCGCTTTCGACCTCGGCCGTGCCCATGCGGTGGCCCGACACGTTGATGACGTCGTCAACCCGCCCGGTGATCCAGTAATAGCCGTCGGCATCGCGCCGCGCGCCGTCGCCGGTCGTATATTTGCCGGGGAAGGTGGTGAAATAGGTCTGGAAAAATCGCTCATGATCGCCCCAGACGGTCCGCATCTGCCCCGGCCAGCTCTGCGCGATGACCAGATTGCCTTCCGTCGCGCCGTCCAGCACCTTGCCCTCGCCATCGACGATCTGCGGCACCACGCCTGGCATCGGCAGGGTCGCGGAGCCGGGCTTGAGGTCGGTCGCGCCCGGTGTCGGCGCGATCATCGCCGCGCCCGTCTCGGTCTGCCACCAGGTATCGATGATCGGGCAGCGATCCTCGCCCACGACATGATGATACCAGCGCCAGGCTTCCGGGTTGATCGGCTCGCCCACCGTGCCGAGCAGGCGCAGCGACTTGCGGCTGGTCGAATGGACGAATTCGTCGCCTTCCTTCATCAGCGCGCGCAGCGCCGTGGGAGCGGTGAAGATGGTCTGCACCTGGTGCCGGTCGACCACTTCCCAGATGCGGGCCGGCGTCGGGTAATTGGGCACGCCTTCATACATCAGCGTCGTCGCCCCATTCGCCAGCGGGCCATAGACGATATAGCTGTGGCCCGTGACCCAGCCGATGTCCGCCGCGCACCAGTAGATGTCGCCGGGCCGATAGTCGAAGCACAGTTCATGCGTGAGGGCAGCCCAGAGCAGATAGCCGCCGGTGGTGTGCAGCACGCCCTTGGGCTTTCCGGTGGAGCCGGAGGTGTAGAGGATGAACAGCGGGTCTTCCGCGTTCATCGGCTCGGGCGGGCAATCGGCGTCGACCCCGGCTGCTTCCTCGTGCAGCCACAGGTCGCGGCCATCCTTCATCGTCACCGCGCCGCCGGTGGCCTTGACCACGATGACCTTCTTCACGCTCGGGCATTCGCGCAGCGCCGCGTCGACATTGGTCTTGAGCGGCACCGCCTTGCCGCCGCGTCGCCCCTCGTCGGCGGTGACGACCAGGCTCGAATCGCAATCCTGGATGCGGCCCGCCAGCGCTTCGGGCGAAAAGCCACCGAACACGACGCTGTGGATCGCCCCGATGCGCGCGCAGGCGAGTAGGGCGAAGGCGGCCTCCGGGATCATCGGCAGGTAGATGGTGATCCGGTCGCCCTTTTTCGCGCCCGCACCCTTCAGCACATTGGCAAAGCGGCAGACCTCGGCATGGACCTGGGCATAAGTATAACGGCGCGGCTCGGCCTCGGGCGAATCGGGTTCCCAGATGATCGCGGTCTGGTCGCCCCGTTCGGCCAGATGCCGGTCGATGCAGTTGGCGCTGACGTTGAGCACGCCGTCGGCAAACCATTTCACGCCGAAGTCCGCCTCGGCGAAGCTGCTCTCATTGGTCTTCGTCGGCGGCCTCACCCAGTCCAGACGCTGTGCGCGTTCCAGCCAATAGGCATGGGCGTCGTCAATCGAACGGGCATAATCGGCTTCCCGCGCCGCACGATCCATCAGCGAGCCAGTGGCCCAGCTGTCCGGCACCGGGAAGAAATCGTCAGACATCAGGCATCCTTTCCATGGCGAAACTGTTTTCGCAGCTTCTTCACTTCTCAACTTAGCGCGATCGGGCGCGAGGTCCATGCCGTTTGATGTCGTTCTTTGGGAGAATATCGCCGAAGCCGGCCTCTTTCATTTCCGCAATTTGCCGCTTCCCCGAAAGGCGGGTCGCGCCTAACAGGAATCGTCTATGTGGCTTCTCTATCAATTCCCGCTCTGTCCCTTTTCCCGCAAGGTCCGGCTTCTCCTCGGCGAGAAGGGGGTCGGCTATGATCTGGTGCGCGAATCTCCATGGGCGATGCGCGACGAATTTCTCGATCTGAACCCGGCCGGCACCACGCCGGTCATGGTCGATCAGGAACGCGGCATCACCCTGATCGACAGCCAGGCGATGTGCGAATATTTCGAGGAAACGGTGGAGAAATTCCCGCTCATCTCCGGCACGGCCGCGGGCCGGGCGGAAGTGCGGCGGCTGACCGCCTTCTTCGACCAGAATTTCTACGGCGATGTCGTCGGCCCGCTGCTGCACGAACGGATGAAGAAGCGGCTGGTGGAGCGCGCCTCACCTGACGCCCGCGTCCTGCGCGAGGCGATGAAGCGCGCCAACGTCCATATGGACTACATGGATTATCTGCTCGACCATCGCAGCTGGATGGCGGGCGGAACGCTCAGCCTTGCCGACATCGCGGCGGCGGCGCATCTGTCGGTCGCCGACTATCTGGGCGGCATCGACTGGGCGGGGCATGAGCCGGTCCGGCGTTGGTATGCGGGTTTCAAGTCGCGCCCGTCCTTCCGCCCCCTGCTGTCGGAGCGGATGGAGGTCATCACCCCGCCGCCCCATTATGAAAAGCCGGATTTCTAACGCAAAGACGGCCCGAAGGCTCAGTCGGTTTCCGCCGCCAGATAGACCCGGTTGCGGCCATGTTCCTTGGCCAGGTAGAGCGCCCGGTCGGCGGCCTTGAGCGCGGCGCGCGGGTCTTCATAGGCCAGCACATTGGCCACCCCGGCGGAAAAGCTGACCCGTTCCATCCGCTCGCCATTGGTGCGGTTGACCAGGCTGCGATTGGCCAGATCCTCGCGCACCCCATCGACCGCCTCGCAGGTTTCGGCAGCGGTCTTGCCGCGGAACAGCATGACGAACTCCTCGCCGCCGTGACGGGCGACATGGCAGCGGTCGTTGGATATCTTGGCCAGCAGCCCGGCGACGAACTTGAGCACTCGGTCGCCCGTGTCATGGCCGTGCGTGTCGTTGATATTCTTGAAATGATCGATGTCGCAGAAGGCGACCGACAGCGCTTCCTGCCCGGCCTGCGCCTGGACCAGCTCCTCGCGCAGAACCGCCTCGAATGCGCGGCGGTTGGGCAGGCCGGTCAGATGGTCATGCTCGGCCGCGCGGCGGGCGCTTTCCAGGCTGGATTTCAGCGCCTGGGTCTGTTTTTGATTCTCGCGCAGCTGGCTTTCGACCTGCCGCGTCTTTTCGACCATCGACCGGGTGAGGCCCACCAGGCGGGCCAGCACAGGCTCATTGTCGCGGCCGGCGACCAGATCCTTGGCCTGTTCCTGCAACGCGGCGCCATAGTCCTTGGCGGAATTGCGCGATTCATGCATCAGGCCGGTGAACTGGCTCAGATTCTCCTCGACCTTGTCGAGCATCGTCGCCAGCGATTCGGGTGTGACCTCGTCGGCGCGCTGTTCGGCGGCAAGCGATTCGATCCAGCCGTTGGTGATCTTGCCCCGTTCCATCATCACGGCGCGGATCGCCTTTTCGACGCCGATGTTCGCGCCCGTCAGATAATCCAGCGCGACGCTGAAGTTGATCGGCGTCAGGTCCAGGTCGTGGGCGAACAGGAAATCGCCGATGTCGGCATAGAGCTGGCGGCGCCGGTTGACCTCCCGGTTGGCCGCCCCGCCGGTGCGGGGGCGCTGTTCCATCTCGGCCTCCGGCTCGTCGGACTTGCCGGAAAAGCCCCTGGCCCAGCGCGCCAGCCGATCGGTCAGCCCATGTTGCGGGCTCGCGGATGAAGATATTGCCCCAGTCATGTCCGCTAGAACGACGGCTGCGTAACAAGGTTAAGGGCGCGCCCACAAAGAATCGCGGGCGCAAC
The DNA here is from genome assembly GCF_029590555.1 of Sphingobium sp. V4. Lineage (NCBI taxonomy): Bacteria > Pseudomonadati > Pseudomonadota > Alphaproteobacteria > Sphingomonadales > Sphingobiaceae > Sphingobium > Sphingobium sp. V4. Next base: position 3,099,669 of record NZ_CP081001.1, read on the forward strand.
GAAACTCATATGTCCGCCGCCACCAGCCAGTCGCGGAAGATGCGTACCGATCGGGTCTGGAGCGCGCGGGGGCGGCAGACGAAAAAGTAGCGATAGGGGCTCTCGACATGGATCGGGAACAGCCGCACCAGCCGGGGATCGCCCGATTGCTCGAAATGGCTGGCGTGCATCACCGCTACGCCCAGCCCCTGCGCCGCGGCCTCCAGCATCAGCTGGCCCGAATCATAATTATCGACCGCCAGCGGTTGCAGGTCGGGCAGGCCGGCCGCCTCCTTCCACGCATCGAACGACAGCGCCATGTCGCGGTGAAGCAATATGGTCTGCTGCGCCAGCTCCTCGGGCGACTTGAGCGCTTGAGGGCCTTCGAGCAGCTGACGCCGCCCGATCAGATAGACTTCCTCATGGTCCAGCTCATGGGCGTAGAGCGCCGGGTCGATATCCTTCGACAGCACGATCGCCGCGTCCAGCCCTTCGCCCAGCCGCGCCACCGCATGGGGCGTCGTTTCGATGTCGATATGGAGCTGCGGATGCTGTTGGCGCAGCTGCCCCAGATGGGGAAAGAGCCGCTGCGTCGCGAACAGCGGCATCACCGCCAGCCGCAGGCGCAACTGGTTGCCGCCACTCTGGATATTCTCCAGCGCCTGCGACAGCGAATCGAGCGCGGGCGCGATGTCGTCCAGCAGCCGTTGCCCGTCGGCGTTGATTTCCAGCGCCTGATGCTTGCGGTCGAACAGCGGCCGGCCGATGAACCGTTCCAGCGCCTGGACGCGGCGGCTGAGCGCGGGCGTTGAGAGCGCAAGTTCTTCCGCCGCCGCCTTCACCGAGCCAAGGCGGGCAACCTGAACAAAGGCCTCCAGGGCCGTTAGGGGCGGCAATCTGCGCATAATCCGTCAAAATTCCGAAGCCGATCCGCTGCGCCGCGTCAATTCTCTTTATCGAACGGCGCGCGTTCCGGTTCCAAGCATCCTCTGCGCAATGAGCAGGAAAAAGCGGGAAATGGCAAGATGCATTTTTTGCAACTTGGGGGATTATTTCGCACTTGCAAAAAATTACACCGCAGCGCACATAAAAGGGGCCTTTCAGGCATCCTCTCCTAAAACTTTTCGGGCTGGCCTTCGGGTCGGCCCTTTTTTTGTTCCTTGTTCCCCCGGCACCGGGGTCTTTCCGTTGGCCTCGGCGTTTCCTATCTCGTTACGGAAGGACAAAGACGGGGATGGCTCGTGGCCGATCAGGAAACAACAGGACGCAGGATACAGGTCGCCAATGCGCGGCCGGAGGACGCAGGGCGCGGTCTGGCGCGATTGCCGCTCGCGGTGATGGCCGAACTGCACCTCAGTGAAGGCGATGTCATCGAGATCGCCGGCAAGCGGACCACACCCGCGCGGGTCGTGCGTCCCTACAAGGAAGATGAGGGGCTGGACGTGCTTCGGCTCGACGGCCTGCAACGCGCCAATGCCGGCGTGGGGTCGGGGGATTTCGTTCATATCGAGAAAACCGAGTCCCGTCCGGCCCAGCGGGTGGTCTTCGCACCTGCACAAAACAACCTCCGGCTCCAGGGCAATCCGGACGCTCTGAAGCGCGTTTTCTTCCAGCGCCCTCTGGCCGCCGGCGATGTCGTCGCGACCGCCGGGCAGCAGCAGGTGCCGCCGGGCGACATGCCGCCCCAGTTGCGCCAGATGCTCGCGGCACCTGCCTATGCCTTGCAGGAAATCCGCCTGATCGTCGTGTCGACCACGCCCAAGGGGGTGGTCCATATCGACACGGAGACGGAGGTGGAACTGCGCGCCGAATATGAGGAGCCGCGCGAATCCCGCCGCGCCGATGTCACCTATGACGATGTCGGGGGCATGGCCGACACGATCGACCAGCTGCGCGAGATGGTCGAACTGCCGCTGCGCTATCCCGAACTGTTCGAGCGGCTGGGGGTCGATCCGCCCAAGGGCGTGCTGCTCCACGGCCCGCCGGGCACCGGCAAGACACGCCTTGCCCGCGCCGTCGCCAATGAATCCGAAGCCGAATTCTTCCTCATCAACGGGCCGGAGATCATGGGCTCGGCCTATGGCGAGTCGGAAAAGAAGCTGCGCGAGATTTTCGAGGAAGCGGCCAAGGCCGCGCCGTCGATCCTGTTCATCGACGAAATCGATTCGATCGCGCCGAAGCGCGGCAATGTGACCGGCGAGACCGAAAAGCGCCTCGTCGCCCAGTTGCTGACCCTGATGGACGGGCTGGAGCCGCGCACCAACCTCGTCGTCATCGCGGCGACCAACCGGCCGGAGGCGATCGACGAGGCGCTGCGCCGTCCCGGTCGTTTCGACCGCGAGATCGTGGTGGGGGTTCCCGACGATCGCGGCCGGCGCGAGATTCTGGGCATCCACACGCGCGGTATGCCGCTGGGCGACCGTGTCGACCTGGGCGAGCTGGCCCGCATGACCTATGGCTTCGTCGGCGCCGACCTCGCCGCCCTCACCCGCGAGGCGGCGATCGAGGCGGTGCGCCGCTTCATGCCGCGCCTCAATCTGGAAGAGGGCACGATCCCGCCCGACGTGCTGGAGGAACTCTCCGTCACGCGGGAGGATTTCATGGCCGCGATCAAGCGCGTCCAGCCGTCGGCCATGCGCGAGGTGATGGTGCAGGCGCCCAATATCGGCTGGGCCGACATTGGCGGCCTCGACGATGCGCAGATGCGCCTCAAGGAAGGGGTGGAACTGCCGCTCAAGGATCCGGACGCCTTCCGCCGCATCGGCATCCGCCCGGCCAAGGGCTTCCTGCTCTATGGTCCGCCCGGCACCGGCAAGACCCTGCTGGCCAAGGCGGTGGCGCGGGAGGCGCAGGCCAATTTCATCGCCACCAAGTCGAGCGATCTCCTTTCCAAATGGTATGGCGAGAGCGAGCAGCAGATCGCCCGCCTGTTCGCCCGCGCGCGGCAGGTGGCGCCCACGGTCATCTTCATCGACGAACTGGACAGCCTGGTGCCCGCGCGCGGCGGCGGCCTGGGCGAGCCGGCGGTGACGGAGCGGGTGGTCAATACCATCCTCGCCGAGATGGACGGGCTGGAGGAATTGCAGTCTGTGGTCGTCATCGGCGCGACCAACCGGCCCACGCTGGTCGATCCGGCGCTGCTGCGCCCCGGCCGCTTCGACGAGCTGATCTATGTGCCAGTCCCCGACGAGGCCGGGCGCCGGCATATCCTCTCCATCCACACCAAGAAGATGCCGCTCGCCGGCGATGTCGACCTGGACGTGCTGGCGAAGCGGACCGAACGCTTCACCGGCGCCGATCTCGAAGACCTCTCGCGTCGCGCCGGCCTCATCGCGCTGCGCCAGTCACTGTCGGTGGAAGCGGTCACCATGGCTCATTTCGAAGCGGCGCTGGAGGAAACCCGGGCGTCCGTCACGCCGGAAATGGAGCGGGAATATGAGCAGATCCAGGCGACGCTGAAGCAGAATGCGATGCAGGTCGATCCGATCGGTTTCGTCTCGCCGGGGATGCTGCGAAAGCGGGAGTGACCTGGTTGCCCGGACGGCGGATTGAACCCATCCGCCGTCCGCGCGTTCCCGCCTCATGGCACGCAAAGCCGCTTGCCAGCGGCCACCAATTTTGCGACGCCAAAACCGACAGTCACACAGGCGGATATTGATGGCCTCCATTCCCTTCAAAGATAAGAAGAAATCGGTTGCGACGCGCGGCAGGGCCGCTTCCTTCCTCAGCCAGTGGGGCATGTTCTTCCGCCAGTTCGTGAAGCATCCGGGCATGATCGGCTCGGTCATTCCCTCCTCGCAGACGCTGGTCGACACGATGCTTGACCAGGTCGACTGGAAGCGGACCCGGCTGTTCGTCGAATATGGACCGGGCGTGGGTACCTTCACCCGTCCGATCCTCGACCGGATGCATCCGGACGCAATCCTGCTGGCGATCGATCTCAACCTGGATTTCGTCGCCTTCCTGGAGGCCCAGATCGACGATCCGCGCCTGCGCGTGGTCCATGGGTCGGCCGCCGACGTGCGCCGCTTCATCCGCGAGGCGGGGCATCATCAGGCGGACTATGTGTTGTCGGGCATCCCCTTTTCCACGCTGCCCGATGGCGTGGGCGCGGCGATCTGCGCCGAAACCCGCGCGGCGCTGCGGCCGGGCGGCGAGTTCCTGATCTATCAATATTCGCGCTATGTCCGGCGCCTGCTCGACCCGCTGTTCGGCGCGGTCAGCGACCGGCTGGAGTGGCGCAACATTCCGCCGTGCCGGATGATTCGCGCGGTGAAGGAGGAAATTCTCGCCCAGGCGGCGTGATTTGCTGATCCAGATCAGCCTTTCGATCAATTTAACCATCTGATCCCGCACATCAATTGACTCCGGCCCCCGCTTGCGCGACGCACAGGCGGGGCATTGGGGACAGGCGATGGCATCATCCGCCATGAAGAATGAGGGGTGGGCGGACATTTTCCTGTCCGCCGCGCTCGAACCGCATCTTTGGGCGGATGCGATACAGCAAATGGCGCAGGCTACGGGATCGCGCCATGGCCAGCTTATCGGCTTCGGGCCGGGCGCGGCCGACTTCAACTGGATCAGCGACATCGACCAGAGCGTGTTCGCCAGGACGGCGGCCATCGACCAGGGCGCGCCCGACCTCAATTTCCGCGTCGCGGCTGATCGCCTGCCGGACCGGCCGGACATCGTGCATGAGGCGCATTATGACGTCGCCCGCCAGGCCCTGCGCGCGGACGACTATCTCGACCTTTGTTCGGACTTCGACATTTTCGACGGATGCCAGACACGGCTGCTGGCCGACGCGTCGTCGATGATCGGTCTGGCCCTGCTGCGCGACAGCAAGGACGGCCGCACCAGCCCGGAGCAGCGCGATCTCTTCGCCGCTATCGCCGGCCATGCCCGCACCGCCGTCCGGCTCCAGCAGGCGATCGAGCAACAGGGTTTCGCCCTGCTGGCCGGGACGTTCGAGGCGCTGGATCGGGCCTGCTGGCTGCTCGACGGCACCGGTCGGGTCGGCGGCATGACGCCGCGCGCCGAAACGCTGCTGGCTGGCAGCCGGCTGCGCGTCACCGACGGCTGGCTGGCGAGCGACCGGGCCGACGAAAGCCGCGCCATCCTGCGGTCGATGCGCCGGGTGATCGAGCCTTCCGACCAGCCGGCCGATCCGGTGCCGCTTGCCGATGACAGCGGCGGGGTGGCCATTCTCCTCGAATTCTATCCACTGCCCGCGCGCCCCTGGTCGCTGCCCTTCGCGCCGCGAGCGATCGCGCTGGCGCGGGTGAGCGCGGCGACCGACCGGCATGTGCAACTGCTGATGCGGACCTTCCGCCTGACGCGGGCGGAGGCGGACATCGCGATCCGGCTCGCGGCGGGCCAGAACCGGCGGGAAATTGCGGTCGCGCGCAGCGTCTCGACCGAAACGCTCAAGGTCCAGTTGCGCAGCATCTACGACAAGACCGGGTGCAGCCGCGAAGCCCAGCTGGTACGGCTGGTCGGCCTGATCATTCATTAGGCGCATTTGTCGCTCGACCTTGATCGACATCAAGGAAAAACGGCCAGGATTTTTTAACCTTACCCCTGCCGGGGTATGCGCGCCGCCGCTCGGCCCGCTAGCACTGGTCCATGGCAGCTTCGCCTGCCCGCTGGCGGCCGGATCATATGCGACCCGTGATCCGGTCGCTGGCAACCCTGGTTGCGCCGGCCCGCGCCCATCACGCCCCTTTGGCTTCCCCCGCTTTCATGCTAAGCCGCCGCCCGATTGGATGGCGAGACCCTTGATGAACGACCTGACCCAGACTCCCGAGATGCTGATCGCGATGCTAGGCGCGCGTGCGCGCGGCGCCGCCGCCGTGATCGCGCGGGCCAGCGACGCGCAAAAGGCCGATGCGCTCCGCCTCGCCGCCCAGGCGCTTCGGGATCAGGCGCCGGCGATCATCGCCGCCAATGCCCGCGACATGGAAAATGCCGCGGCCAACGGCCTGTCGCCCGCCATGCTCGACCGGTTGAAGCTGGACGAGGACCGGATCGCCGGGGCTGCGGCCGGCGTGGAGCAGGTCGCCAGCCTCGCCAATCCGCTCGGCAGCGTGATCGACACGCAGGTCCGCCCCAACGGGCTGGAGCTGTCGCGCGTGCGGGTGCCGCTCGGCGTGATCGGCATCATCTATGAAAGCCGTCCCAATGTGACCGCCGACGCCGCTGCCCTCTGCCTGCGCGCGGGCAATGCCGTCATCCTGCGCGGCGGCAGCGAGGCGAAGGAAAGCAACCGTGCCATCCACGCCGCCATGATCGAGGGCATCGTCGCCGCCGGCCTGCCCGCCGACGTCGTCCAGTTGGTCCCGACGACCGATCGCGCGGCGGTGGGCGCGCTGCTCAAGGCGTCGGAGTTCGTCGACCTGATCGTGCCGCGCGGCGGCAAGAGCCTGGTCGCGCGCGTGCAGGAAGAGGCGCGCGTGCCCGTGCTGGCCCATCTCGACGGCATCAACCACAGCTATGTCGATGGCGCGGCCGACCCCGCCATGGCGGAAAAGCTGGTGGTCAATGCCAAGATGCGTCGCACCGGCATCTGCGGATCGACCGAGACGGTCCTGATCGACCGCGCTTATGGTTCGGCCCCCGCGCTGGTGCAGGCTCTGCTCGACGCCAGGTGCGAAGTGCGCGGCGACGAAGCCGTGCAGGCGATGGACGCTCGCGTGAAGCCGGCTTCCGACGAGGATTGGGACACGGAATATCTCGACGCCATCGTGTCGATCCGTCTCGTCGATGGCGTGGAGGAGGCGATCGCCCATATCGCCGCCCATGCCAGCCATCATACCGACGCGATCATCACCGAGGATCCGGCGGTCGCGGACCATTTCCTGGGCGCCGTCGACAGCGCGATCGTGATGTGGAACGCCTCCACCCAGTTCGCCGACGGCGGCGAGTTCGGGCTGGGCGCGGAAATCGGCATCTCCACCGGCCGCCTCCACGCGCGCGGCCCGGTAGCGCTCGAAGGGCTCACCACCTACAAGTGGATCGTCCGCGGCACGGGGCAGACGCGGCCGTAAAGCGCTCGGAGATTGCGGTGAGGGGGCTTACCCCTTCACCACCCCGTCGATCGCCTTCAGCGTCGCCAGCATCGGCCCGACCCACGCCAGCGGCAGCATCACCGGCCCGTCCGACGGCGCATTGTCCGGGTCGTCATGCGCCTCGGCGAAGATCGCCGCGACCCCCGCCGCCACCGCGCTGCGCGCCAGCAGCGGCGCGAACTCGCGCTGCCCGCCCGAAGCCGAGCCGAGGCCGCCGGGCTGCTGCACCGAATGGGTGGCGTCGAAGACGACGGGGTAGCCGGTCTGCGCCATGGTCGGCAGCGCCCGCATGTCGCTGACCAATGTATTGTAGCCGAAACTCGCGCCCCGCTCGGTCAACAGGATGCGCTCATTGCCGGTGGAGGCGACCTTCTGCGCCACCGCCGCCATGTCCCAGGGGGCCAGGAACTGCCCCTTCTTGACGTTGATGACCGCGCCGGTCCGTCCGGCCGCGATCAGCAGGTCGGTCTGGCGGCAGAGGAAGGCGGGGATCTGGAGAATGTCCACCGCCTGAGCCGCCGCCTCCACCTGCTCCGGCCCGTGAATGTCGGTCAGCACCGGACAGCCCAGCGCCGCCTTCACGTCGGCAAGGATCGCCAGCCCCGCGTCGATCCCCACGCCGCGCCGGCCCGACACCGACGTGCGGTTCGCCTTGTCGAAGCTGCTCTTGAAGATGAAGGGCACGCCCGCCTTGCCTGCCGCCGTCGCCAGCGCGTCCGCCATGAACAGCGCATGGTCGCGGCTCTCGATCTGGCAGGGGCCGGAAATCAGGACGAAGGGCAGGTCGTTGCCGATGCGGATCGGGCCGACGGTCACATATTTTTGCGGGACGGGATCGCTCATGCCGCTCACTTGGGCGCTTTGGCGAAGCGGCGCAACAATTGTCCGCGCCACAGCCCCTTGCCGGGGTGATAATTCCAGCAGAACCAGCCGAACGCCAGGCAGGCGAGCAGCGAGGGCAGGGCCATCGGATCGCCATTGGCCTTCATGTGGCGATAAAAGGCCATGTCCGCGCGCCATCGGTCGCGCTCGCTACCGCCGCCATTGATGCCGTACATATTGTCATGCTTCCGGCAACCGACATTGCGGTTGTATTTGCGGTGGTCGATGAAATAGCAGTAATCGCGTTCGGGCGTGGTCATGCGCGCGATTAGGGCGATGCTGTTGGAAAAGTTCAAGCGTAAAGTCTTCTATCTCGGCGGTTTCGACCCACGCGGCGTGCGCTTCTACCACCAGCTCTATCGCGAGCAGGCGGCGCGCCATGCCGCGCTGACCGGGGATGCGATCATGGTCAGCGGCCGGCAGGCCGGACCGGCGGGCGCGGCCGTCTCCGCCCTCTGGCGGGTCGAAAACCCGGCCGCCGGGGTGGAGACCGACTATGAATATCTCCGCTGGGAGGATCTGATCGGCAAGGTCTGGATCCGCAATCCGCTGAGCCTCGCCTGGCGCGCCGCGCGCGCCTATGCGGGGCACGCCCGCCACATGGATTTCCGCCGGATGCGCCGCCTGCGCAAGGGACCGGTCATCACCATCCTCTATCCGCCGATCCTGGCGGTGCTGATCCCGCTGCTGCTGGCGCTGGTTCCGGCGCTCCTCCTCTCGTTGCTGCTGCCCTTCTGGGTCGGCGCGCTGGCCGGCATCGTCGTCAGCGCGCTGCTGTCGGGTCGCATCCTCGCCAAGCTGGTCGTGCCCTGGCTGCTGCGGTTCATGACCTATCATGGCGCGCTGGCGGCAGAGGGTCCGGGCGAGGCGCTGGACGACAGGCTAGACCGCTTCGCCGCCCGCATCGCGGAGCAACTGGACGGCGACTGGGACGAGGTGCAGATCGTCACCCACAGCGCCGGCACGATCCTGGGAATGCGCCTGCTGCGCCGCCTGCTCGCGCTGCGCGGCGGGAGCCTGCCCGACCATGTCGTGCTGCTCGGCCTGGGGCAGGTGGTGCCGGTCATCGGCCTGCGTCGCGACGCCGCCTGGTATCATGACGATCTGCGCGCGCTCGCGGACCGGCATTTCCGCTATGTCGACATCAGCTCGCCGCCCGACGGCGCCGCCTATTACAACGTCAATCCGTTCCGGCTTGTCGCGGATCGCCATGCCGCCCGCGTCGACATGCTATCGCCGCGCTTCCATCTCTTCTACAGGCCGGAAAATTATCATGGCGGCTGGTCCAATAAATATGAGGCGCATTTCGACTATCTGCGCGTGGGCGACAGCCTCTCCCCGCTCGACTTCATCAGCCTGACCGCAGGCCGCCGCACCGTCGACGACGCCGTCGCCGCCTTCAGGATGATCCCGTGACCAATCTCTTCACGCCGCCCTATCCCCGGCCGCCGCGCAGCAAGCGCGGCCTCGTCAAGCGCTTCCTGCGCGGCTGGCACAGCTGGATTCATGTGCTCTTCGACAAGAGCTATACGATGAAGATGGGGGAGATCCGCCTGCCCAGCCGGACCATGTATATCGCCAACGAACTGACCCTCGTGGACCAGATACTGCGCGGCGGCACCGCTTTCCCCAAGCATAGCGAACTGGTCCGCAATCTCGACCCGCTGATCGGCAATTCGGTCTTTTCCGCCAATGGCGCGGATTGGGAAAGCCAGCGCGCGATGGTCAACCCGGCCTTCGCCCATACCGCGCTCGGCCGGTCGATGCCGCTGATGGTCGCGGCGGCCGACGATCTGCTCGCCCGGATCGACGCGGCGGACCGCAACGCGCCGGTCGACATCGACCCGATGATGACCCATGTCGCCGCCGACATCATCTTCCGCACGCTCTTTTCGCAGACGCTGGATGCCGATCGTTCCAACATCATCCACACCGCCTTCGGCCAGTTCCAGCGGCTCGCCCACAGCGCCTCGATGCTGCGTCTCTACGGCATCCCCGCGGGCTGGTTCGAGCGACGGTCGAAAAAGCCCGCCCGCGCCATCCATGACGTGTTCCGTCCGATCGTCGAAGCCCGCTACGAAGCCTTCCACGCGCGCGGGGAAACGCAGCAGCGCGACATCCTCCAGTCACTGATCGAGGTAAAGCATCCCGAAACCGGCGTCCATTTCACCTGCGAACAGGTGATGGAGCAGGTGTCGACCATCTTCCTTGCCGGCCATGAGACATCGGCCAGTACCATGACCTGGGCGCTCTACATGCTGGCCGAATGCGCCCATATCCAGGACCGCGTCCGCGCCGAGGTGGCGGGGGTGGCGGGTGACGCCCCGCTGACCGGTGCGATGCTCAAGGACATGGGCCAGGTCCGCAACATCTTCAAGGAAACGCTGCGCCTTTATCCGCCCGTCTCCTTCTTCCCGCGCGAAGTCACCTGCCCCATGCCGATGCGCGACAAGCAGCTGGAGACCGGCGCGATGCTGGTGGTCGCCCCCTGGCTGACCCAGCGCAACAAGGACAACTGGGCCTGTCCCCACAGCTTCGATCCCGACCGGTTCGACGATCCCGCCAATGCCGACATGGCGAAGCAGGCCTGGTTCCCCTTCGGCCGCGGCCCGCGCGTCTGCGTCGGCGCGGGCTTCGCGCAGCAGGAGGTGATGACCGTCATCGCCTCGGTCGTCCGCCGCTACCGCCTCACCGTTCCCACGGGCTTCAAGCCCGAACCCATCAGCCGCCTCACCATCCGCCCAAGGACCGGGATGCCGCTGCTGTTCGAGCGGGTGGACTGACGGGAAGCGACCACTTGCAGACAATAAGGCGTTCTGTGACGATGTCCGAATGCGGTCATCGCCCTCCATTTTGATAAGCGCTGTTGTGCTGGCATCCTGTGCCCCTAAGCCGGTCGATATAGCTGCCGAGCAATGCTGGTCCGTTTCTGTCGGTGACAAGGTTGAAGGCACGGCCATTCTTTCCGCCTATTCTGGCAGTGAATGTATCGAGTGTGGAGCATCTGTGTCGGGTCATAGCTGCCCCGGCGTGGGCTTTGCGGCGGCTAACGACGCGGTAGATCAAGCCTACGACCGCATTGTGCATGCAGCGCCTGCGGATAATCTCGGTTTTGTGAGCCAAAGAGTTTTCCTATCGGGAGATGTTATTCCCAACGGAGCGACAGGTAAGCCTATGATCCGCGCAACAAAATTGCGCCTCGCGGAACCGAAGTCCGCTAATCCCTGATAATCGCCGAAAGCGGTCGGTCGCCTAACCACCCTATTTTGTCATTCCCGCGCAGGCGGGAACCCATCTCCTGACCTTGCGTCCAGCGCGGCGTTGGGGAGATGGATCCCGGCCTGTGCTGGGATGACCGCGGCGATCAGGCGACATTCTCCTCTTCCGGCGCGACATCGACCATCACCGACAGGCTCTGCCCCGCGCCGCCGACGAACAGGCCATCCATGGGCGCTACATCGGCATAATCCCGCCCCATCGCCACGAACAGATGCCCGTCGCCGGTGATGCAGCCATTGGTCGGATCGAAGCCGATCCACCCGCGCGTCGGCCCGCACCACAGCATCACCCAGGCATGCATGGCGTCCGCCCCCACCAGCCTTGGCATCCCCGGCGGCGGCAGGGTGCGCAGATAGCCGCTGACATAGGCGGCGGGCAGCCCCGCCAGCCGGAGCGCGACCACCATCATATGGGCGAAATCCTGGCACACGCCATGGCGCGCGGCGAAGGCGTCGGCGACCGGGGTGCCCGCGTCGGTGACGCCGGGCTGATAGGCGAACTCCGCCCGGATGCGCCGCGCCAGGTCCAGCCCGGCGGCGATTACCGGCCGGTCGGGCGCCAGCTCCGCGCCGGACCATGCCCCGACCTGCGTCAGCAGCGGGGTGCGCGCCGAAGCGTAGAGATAATGGGCCGGCGCGGCCGGCCCCATGTCGCGGTCCGCCAGCGCCGCCTGCGCCACCGCGCCGATCGTCGGATCATCCGCCTGCGGCTCGATCGCGCCGCCCTGCACCCCGGCGCGGAAGCGGCTTTCGATCGCCAGCTGGCGGATCGGGCTTTCGATCACCAGTCGCGCGACATGCACGGGCCAGCCGCCGGGCCGCGATTCGACCATGGTCGGCGCGGGATCGACCTCCAGCGCATAGTCCGACGTCCATTGCCCCGGCCAGGGCGCGGGCTTCAGCCGCAGGTTGAAACGGGCCAGCCGCACCGGGGCGGCATAATGGATCATGGTCCGGTGCCGGACATGGTAGATCATGCGAGAATGTCCGCGCTCTCGGTCTTGCGAACCTGAAGGAAATAGCGCTGGCCGATCGCATCGGACAGGCCCAGCAGCCGGCTTTCGGCGTCGGCGATGTCGGCTTGCGTCAGCATGTCGCCGGTCAGCGGCGCCAGCCGCGCCACCAGCGCATCGGCCAGCCGTCGCGGCTCCTCCGGCATCCCGTCGGCGCGCAGCGTCGGCAGGGCGGCGACATGCTCGGCCAGCCGCAGCGCCTGCCAGGCGATGGCGCGGGGGTTGACCGGCTCAAGCGCCAGCAGGTCGCGCACCGGCGCCAGCGCCGGCCCGGTCAGATAGCGGGTGCGATAGCTGATCTGGCTGTCCATCAGGTCGAGCAGGACGGTCAGGTCGTCGTCCGACGCCTGGTCGTTGCCGAACAGGCCGATCAGGCGACAGCCATTGATCGCCCGCTCCATCCGCCGGCCCATGTCGTGGAAGCGCCAGCCGTCGGTGCGCCCCATATTCTCCGCCGCCAGCCCCGCCAGCGCCGAAATCCGCTCGATCATCCGCGACGATGCATCGAGCAACGTCTCCGTGACCGCCCCGTCGAAGGCGGGGAGGGGTAGGCGCACCAGCCGCCAGAAATCGCTCGCCAGCCGGTCGCGCAGTCCCTCGCCGATATTGGCGACCACGCCCATCAGCGCACGCACGCTTCCCGGTTGCCGCGCGTCGCCCAGCGCCGTGGCGCACAGCGGGCCGACCGCCGTGCCGACCGATCCGGCATTGCCCGGCACCGCGCCCCACAGCGCCAGCTGCGCCACCAGCCGGGCCATGGTGGGGCTCGCCAGCGAGGGGCCCAGGTCCGCCTCGATCGACCCGCCGGCGATGGCGCGGATCAGGCGCAGCGTCATTTCCGCCCGCTCGATATAGCGGCCCAGCCAGAAGAGATTGTCCGCCGCCTTCGCTGGCAACATGCCGCCGATCCGCCGGATCGCGGGTGTGCCGCCGCCCAGCAGGCTGTCGGGCGGGGCCGGCTTGCTGTCGATCACGCACATGTCCGCCGACATGTCGCCCTGGCCCATCAGAGCGGCGCGAATGTCGCCATGGCCCGCCAGCCGCGCGAAGGCGCCGGGCATCACCCGCCACTGGCCCGCGCCGTCGCGCGCCACGAAGATGCGCAGCGTGAAGGGCAGGGGCGCCAGCCGCCCGTCGATCACCGCCGGCGTGGTGGACAATTTCACCAGCTCCTGCCCGACATAGTCCATCGGCCGCCGCGCCATCGCCTCCAGCAGCGCCGCGCGCTGCGCCGCGTCCAGCGACGCGCCGGGAATGAAATGCTTGCCCGGCAGTCCGGCGACATCCTGGTCGAAGGCGGACCCGACCACCAGCGTGTCGAGCCGTGCGCGCACATGGTCGCGCTCGCGCTTCTGGCCGCACCACCAGGTGGCGATATTGGGCAGGATCAGCTCCGCCCCCAGCACGGCCTTCGCCAGCTGCGGCAGGAAAGCGGCGAAGGCGCGCGATTCGATCACCCCCGCGCCCGGCCAGTTGCTGACCATCAGCCCGCCGCGCGCGCAGGCGTCATACAGGTCGGCCACGCCGATCCGCGACTTGTTGTCGAACGCCAGCGGATCGAGGAAGCGGCTGTCCATCCAGCGCCACAGGCCATCGACCCGCTTCAGACCCTGGATCGTCCGCACGAACAGCCGCCCGTCCGACACGATCAGGTCGTCGCCCTCGACCAGCATCAGGCCCAGATAGCGGGCCAGATGCGCCTGTTCGGCATAGCTCTGGTTGAAGCGTCCCGGCGTCAGCAGCCCGATGCGCGGGTCGGACCGCGCGCAGTCGGCCGCCAGCCCCCGCCGCAGTTCGGAAAAGAAGGGGGCCAGCCGCCGCGTGTTCATCGCACCGAGCAGGTCGCCGGTGGCGCGCGAGAGCGCCAGCCGGTTTTCCAGCGCATAGCCGACGCCGACGGGCGTGCGTACCCGGTCGGCCAGCACCCGCCATTCGCCATTGGGACCGCGCCCGATGTCGGCGGCGTAGAAATGGAGATGATGGCCGCGCGGCGGCGGCGTGCCGGTCATCACCCGCCAATAATGGGGGCTGCCGGTGACGATGCTGGCCGGCAGCTTGCCCTCGCGCACCAGCGACTGGGTGGAATAGATGTCGGCGATCACCCGTTCCAGCAGCTGCGCGCGCTGGGTCAGGCCGCTTTCGATATGCGCCCATTCCTTGGCGCCGATCAGCAGCGGAACCGGGCCGAGCGGCCAGTCGCGTTCCTGCTCGTCGCCGGTCAGGCGAAAGGCGAGGCCCAGGTCCAGCGCCTGCCGCGCGACATGGTCGGCCAGCGTCGCGGGATCGCCCTTCGCCTGGGTCGAAAGCCGCGCCAGCATGGCGCGCCAATGCGCCGCCATCTCCGGCGATGCGCCCGCGAACAGGTCGCCGGTCGGCGCGGCGGCCAGATAGGCGTCGGCCCAGTCTAGTCGGATTTCGGTATCCACCGGATCACCCTTAGCCGCCCGGATGCCGGAACCGCAAATCGAGCGTCATCGGAAATTCGCCGGGCGTTTCGGCGGCCGGCATCTCGACCGGCCCCGGCGTATGGCCATGATCCTGGAACCGCGCCTTGCGCCGCGATTCCGCCTCATATCCGTTGACCGGCAGCGTGTCGTAGTTGCGCCCGCCCGGATGCGCGACATGATAGACGCAGCCGCCCAGCGAACGGCCGCTCCAGCTGTCCAGTATGTCGAACGTCAGCGGCGCATTGACCGGCAGGTTGGGGTGCAGGCAATTGGCCGGCGCCCACGCCTTGTAGCGGACGCCGCCCACGCCTTCGCCCGGCACCGCCGTGGCCGACATCGGCACCTGCCGGCCGTTGCAGGCGACGATATGCCGCCCCGCGACCAGCCCCGTCGCGCGCACCTGCAACCGCTCGGTCGAACTATCGACATAGCGCACCGTGCCGCCGATCGCGCCGGTCTCGCCCAGCACGTTCCAGGGTTCCAGCGCATGGGTGATCTCCAGCCCCACGCCGCCCGCATCCACCGTGCCATGAATGGGGAAGCGGAACTGGCGCTGCGCCTCGAACCAGTTGGGATCGAACGCATAGCCCGCCCCTTTCAGGTCGCCCAGCACTTCCAGGAAATCGGCCCAGACGAAATGGGGCAGCATGAACCGGTCGTGCAGCGCCGTGCCCCAGCGCACCAGCCCGCCCTGTTGCGGCTGGCGCCAGAACCAGGCGGTGAGCGCGCGGATCAGCAATTGCTGGGCCAGGCTCATCCGCGCCTCGGGCGGCATTTCGAAGCCGCGAAACTCCAGCAGCCCCAGCCGCCCGGTCGGCCCGTCGGGGGAGAACATCTTGTCGATGCAGATTTCGGTACGGTGGGTGTTGCCGGTCACGTCGACCAGCAGGTTGCGCAGCAGCCGGTCGACCAGCCAGGGCGGCGGCAACCGGTCCACGCCCTCCTTCATCGGATCGGGCACCTGCGCCAGCGCGATCTCCAGCTCGTACAGGCCGTCATGCCGCGCCTCGTCGATGCGCGGCGCCTGGCTCGTCGGCCCGATGCACAGGCCTGAGAACAGGTAGGAGAGCGAGGGATGCCGTTGCCAGTAGAGGACGAAGCTCTTGAGCAGGTCGGGCCGCCGGATGAAGGGCGAATCATCCAGGCTCGGCCCGCCCAGAACGATATGATTGCCCCCGCCGGTCCCGACCGACCGGCCGTCGACCATGAACTTGTCGGCGGTCAGCTGGCATTCGCGCGCGGCGGCATAGAGGCGCTCGGTAATATCGACCGTCTCGTTCCAGCTGCCGGCGGGATGGACGTTGACCTCGATCACGCCGGGATCGGGCGTGGCCTTGAGCACATTCAGGCGCGGGTCGGGGGGCGGGGCATAGCCTTCGATCCGCACCGGGCTACGGGTCGTCTCGGCCACCGCCTCGACCTGCGCGATCAGCTCCAGATAATCTTCCAGCGCCTCGACCGGCGGCAGGAAGACCGACAGATAATGGCCGCGCGGCTCGACCGTGATGGCGGTACGCACCGCGCCCTCGATCAGCACCTGCTCGACCCGCTCCTGCCGCGCGGCGCCGCCCTCGACATCACCGACCCGCTGCACCGCCTGGGCCATGGCCTGCGCCTGGACCTCCTCGCGCGTCGCCGGCTCGGTCACCTGCGCGCGATAGTCGGGCAATGGCCCGCGCGGCTCGCTGGTGTCGCGCGGATGGATATAGGGATAGTCGGACGGCGGCACATAGGGCAGCGACCCCAGCGGTAGGCGGTACCCCAGCGCCGAATCCCCCGGCACCGCGAACAGCCTGCCCCGGCGCAGCTGCCAGATCTCGCTCTGCCAGCGCGGCGTGGCGACCTGGCTCTGCCAGCGCTGCACCGGCAGCACATAGCCCACCGGCTGGTCCAGCCCGCGCTCGAACGCCTTGACCATCCGCGCCCGCGCCTCGGGATCGCTGATCTCGGGCGCTTCCGGGCTGGTGTTGATCGGCAGTTCCGCTTCCTTGACCGCCCACACCGCCGGGTCTTCATAGACGGCGTGGGTATAGTCGGCGGAAAAGCCCATATTGCCGGCAAGGGCGGCAAGGAAAGCCTGCGCATCCGCCGCGCTCACCGCGCGCGCCCCTTCCGGCGGCTCGTCATTGGCGATCAGCGCCGCGTCGCGCCACAGCGGCACGCCATCCTTGCGCCAATAGACCGCATAGGCCCAGCGCGGCAGGCTTTCGCCCGGATACCATTTGCCCTGCCCATGGTGCAGCAGGCCGCCCGGCGCGAAGTCGTCACGCAGCTTGCGGATCAGCCGGTCGGCGAAGGCCGCCTTGGTCGGCCCCACCGCATCGCCATTCCATTCACCCGCATCGCCGCCATCCTCCGCGACGAAGGTCGGCTCGCCCCCGGTGGTCAGGCGCACGTCCTGGCGCTCCAAATCGGCGTCCACCTGCGCGCCCAGCGCCATCACCGCGTCCCAGCGGGCGTCGGTGAAGGGCCTGGTGATCCGCACCGCCTCGGCGATGCGCGACACGCTCATGGCGAAATTGAAGTCGACCTCGGCCGGCTCGGCCATGCCGCTGATCGGCGCGGCGGAGCGATAATGGGGCGTGGCGCAGAGCGGGATATGGCCCTCGCCCGCGAACATGCCGCTGGTCGCGTCCAGCGCCACCCAGCCCGCGCCCGGCACATAGGCCTCGGCCCAGGCATGGAGGTCCACCACGTCCTGCGTCACGCCCTTGGGACCGTCCAGCGGCTCGACGTCCGCGACCAGCTGGATGGAATAGCCCGACACGAACCGCGCGGCGAAGCCCAGCCGGCGGAGCAGCTGCACCAGCAGCCAGGCCGAATCGCGGCACGACCCCGTGCCGATGTCCAGCGTCTCCTCCGGGCTTTGCACGCCCGCTTCCATGCGGATGACATAGCCGACCCGCTGTTGCAGCCGCCGGTTCACCTCCACCAGGAAATCGACGGTGCGGCTGGTGCGCCCGTCATATTCGGCCACCAGCGCGTCGAACAGCGGCCCCTGATCCTCCAGGTCGAAATAGGCGGCCAGGTCGGTCCGGAGCTGCTCGTCATAGGCGAAGGGATAGTCCTCCGCATAAGGTTCGACGAAGAAGTCGAAGGGATTGATGATGTCGAGGTCGGCGAGCAGGTCGACCTGGATGGAGAAATGATCGACCGGCTCGGGAAAGACGATCCGCGCCAGCCAGTTGCCGTGCGGGTCCTGCTGCCAGTTGAGGAAATGGCCCGCCGGTTCGATCTTCAGCGCATAATTGGGCACCTTGGTCCGGCTGTGCGGCGCGGGACGGAGGCGGATGACCTGCGGGCCGAGCCGGATCGGACGGCTGTAGCGGTAGGCGGTGAGGTGGTGCAGCGCGGCCTTGAGCATATGCCGATCAAACGCCACCCCTTGCTGCAATGCAACAGCAATCGGCGTGCGGGGCAGAAGATTCCTCTCCGACATGATCCCCCCTCGAAGGGAAGGGGGACTGTCGAAGGCGGTGGAGGGGGCCGAACTACCTCGGCGTGCCCTTTCCGTCAGGCCGTAGGGCTCATTGCTCCTCCAGCCTCTGGCTGAAATAGACCATCTGCATCGCCTGCAACCGCGCGCCCTGCTCGATGTCGGCGTCGCCTGCATGGCCGCCGGCCGTGTCCTCGTAGAAATGATAGGGGATGCCATAGTCCTTCAGCCGCGCTGCGAACTTGCGGGCATGTTGCGGCCCGACGCGGTCGTCCTTGGTCGTCGTCCAGATATAGGGGGTGGGATATTTCACCCCCTTGCGGATATTGGCATAGGGCGAAATCGTCTCCAGAAACGCCTTTTCCTCCGGCACCGACACGCTGCCATATTCGTCGACCCAGGATGCCCCGGCCGCGATCTGCTCGTACCGGATCATGTCGAGCAACGGCACCTGGATCACTACCCCGTTCCATAGCTCGGGATGCTGGTTGAACGCGACCCCCATCAACAGCCCGCCATTGGACCCGCCATAAATGCCGAATTTCCTGGGGCTGGACAGTTTCCGCGCGAAAATATCCTGCGCCACCGCCGCGAAATCATCATAGATGATCTGGCGCTTGGTTTTCAGCCCCGCCTCATGCCAGGCCGGGCCGAACTCGCCGCCGCCCCGGATATTGGCGAGCACGAAGCTGTTACCCCGCTCCAGCCACAGCTTGCCGGTGATCGCGGCGTAGCTGGGCGTCATCGGCACCTCGAAGCCGCCATAGGCGGTCATGATCGTCGGCGTGGACCCATCCTTCTTCATGTCCTTCCGGTGGACGATGAAATAGGGGACTTTCGTCCCGTCGGTCGACGTCGCCTCATACTGCTCGACCACAAGGCCCGTCGCATCGAAGCGCGCCGGCATCGCCTTCACCTGAACAGGCTTCGGATCGGCCGCATCCATCGCCCAGAGGGTCGTCGGCGCCAGGAAACCGGCGACCGACAGATAGGCCGTGTCGCTCTTGTCGGTCGCGCTCGCGATGGAGATGGTGGCATTGTCGGGCAGCGCCACCGGCCTGCTGGTCCAGCCCGCCGCGCCCCCATCTACCTTCTTGGGTGTCAGCACCTGCACCCGCCCGCGCACATTGTCGTTGATCGCCAGGATCACATGGCCCTTCGTCGCCGTCACGCCGTCGATCGACTGGCGCGCATCGGGCGCGAACAGGATGTGCGGCTTCAGCACCTCG
Organism: Sphingobium sp. V4; assembly: GCF_029590555.1. Taxonomy (NCBI): domain Bacteria; kingdom Pseudomonadati; phylum Pseudomonadota; class Alphaproteobacteria; order Sphingomonadales; family Sphingobiaceae; genus Sphingobium; species Sphingobium sp. V4. Next base: position 3,119,000 of record NZ_CP081001.1, read on the forward strand.
CCCGACTGCAGCGCCTTGAGCGGCACGGCGGCCAGAGCGCCCGCAGGCACGGTCATACCACCGCTCGTCCACGCTTCGCTCGTCTGGATCAGCACCTGCCCATCGACCATGGCCTGCACATTGCTCTTGGTCGGCAGCGGCAGCCTCTTCACGCCGCCATCCGTCACCAGATAGGTCTCGTTGCCGAAGAAGGTGACGCCGCGATAGAGGAAGGCCGCCCGGTTGCCCGATCCGTCGGTCAGGATGATCGGATAGGTGCCGACCTGATCGCTGGCCTCGCCGCGATACACCTCCTCCGCCGCCGACAGCGCCGCGCCGCGCTTCAATGTCTTCATGACGAAGGGATAGCCCGACTTGGTCATGGACCCTTCGCCCCAGTCGCGCGCGATCAGGAGCGTGTCCTGGTCCAGCCAGTCCACATTCTGCTTGGAGGTGGGAATATCGAACCCGCCCTTGACGAACTGGCCCGTCTCCAGGTCGAACTCGCGCAGCGTGACGGCATCCTCGCCGCCATCGGACAGGTTGACGAGCACCAGCCGCTCCTCGGGATCGAGGATGGTCGCGCCCTTCCACACCCATTTCCTGCCTTCCGCCTTCGACAGCGCGTCCAGGTCCAGCACCGTCGTCCAGCGCGGCGCGTCGGTCGCATAATCGGCTTCGCTCGTGTAGCGCCAGATGCCCTGCGGATGATCGGCGTCGCGCCAGAAATTATAGATGCGGCCATGGACCAGCATCGGCATGGCGATCCGGTCCTTGGCCGACGCGATGGCCAGGGCATCGCTGTAATAACCGGCATAGCGCGGATCATTCCGGAAGGCGGCGACCGTCGCCTTGTTCTCCGCCTCCACCCACTGCATCGCGCGCGGGCCGGTCCAGTCCTCCAGCCATACGAACGGATCGTCGGCGGCATCGGAGGGCGGGGAGGGCGGCGCACCGGCGCCGGTCAGCAGGGCAGCGGAAACCAAGCTCAAAATCCTTTTCTTCATGTCCGTCCGGTCCCCCCGCCCATCATCCGACCCCGCCGGTAACGGCGCCGCAGCAGCGCGCCCGCCGCCAGTAAGGGTAACGCCGCCAGCATCAGGACGATCCCGATCAGGCTGGGCGACCATCCGAAGATCGCGTGGACACCGAAGGCCGAGGGCGCCATCAGCGCCAGGAAGCCCGCCGTCAGCAGCCACAATCCCCAGCGCCGCGGCCGCACCGCCACCATCCGCATCTCGTGCCGCAGCGCCTTGCGCCCAGCCTTGGTGGACAGATCGGGTCGCGAAAGATCGGGGCGGGGATGATCCGACATAGATGCTGGACCTTGTGCCGTTTCGCCCCTATCCTGTCCAGCATCCCCGGGGGACCGTCCACAGACGGTTGAGAGGCGGCTGATGTGGCTGCGACCCGCTGAACCTGATCCGGTTGACACCGGCGTAGGGAGGGAGCGCGCCGTGACACCGCCCGCACTCTCTTTCCGCCCGAAGGAGAGTTATGATGGCAGACGTTGATTCCTTGATTGAGCGGGCTTCGGCTGGAAGCGCCGCGGGCCGCGCCGAAATGCGCGTTACCACCGGCCCCATTCGCGGCTCGCGCAAGATTCATGTCGGCCCGCTCCGCGTCGCCATGCGCGAAATCGACCTCGAACCCTCCAGCGGCGAGCCGCCGGTCCGCGTCTATGACACGTCCGGTCCCTATACCGATCCCGACGCCCGCATCGACATCATGGCGGGCCTCCCCGCGCTGCGCCGCGACTGGATCATGGCGCGTGGCGATGTCGAGGCATATGACGCGCGGGAGATCAAGCCGGAGGATAATGGTCTTAAAGGCCCGGACCGCTCGGCCGGGGTCCAGCCCTTCCCCAATGTGGTGAAGCGCCCGCTGCGTGCGAAGGCCGGCGGCAACGTGTCGCAGATGCACTATGCCCGCCGGGGCATCATCACGCCGGAAATGGAATATGTGGCCGAGCGCGAAAATCTCGGCCGCGCCCGCCTCGCTTCCTATGTCCGCGACGGCGAAAGCTGGGGCGCCTCCATCCCTGACTATGTGACCCCGGAATTCGTCCGCGACGAAGTGGCGCGCGGCCGCGCCATCATCCCGTCCAACATCAACCACCCGGAATCCGAGCCGATGGCGATCGGCCGCAACTTCCTGGTCAAGATCAACGCCAATATCGGCAATTCGGCGGTCGCCTCCGACGTGGCGAGCGAAGTCGACAAGCTGGTCTGGTCGATCCGCTGGGGCGCGGACACCGTCATGGACCTCAGCACCGGCCGCAACATCCACGACACGCGCGAATGGATCTTGCGCAACTCGCCCGTCCCGATCGGCACCGTCCCCATCTATCAGGCGCTCGAAAAGGTCGGCGGCATCGCCGAGGACCTGACCTGGGACATTTTCCGCGATACGCTGATCGAGCAGGCGGAACAGGGCGTCGATTATTTCACCATCCATGCGGGCGTGCGCCTCGCCTACATCCCGATGGCGGCGAAGCGCGTCACCGGCATTGTCAGCCGAGGCGGCTCGATCATGGCGAAATGGTGCCTCGCCCATCACAAGGAAAGCTTCCTCTACGAGCATTTCGACGAGATCACCGAGATCATGAAGGCCTATGACATCGCCTACAGCCTCGGCGACGGCCTGCGCCCCGGATCGATCGCGGACGCCAATGACGAAGCGCAGTTCAGCGAACTCTACACGCTGGGCGAACTGACCCACCGCGCCTGGAAACAGGATGTGCAGGTGATGATCGAGGGGCCGGGCCATGTGCCCATGCACAAGATCAAGGAAAATATGGAAAAGCAGCTCCAGGTCTGCGGTGAAGCGCCCTTCTACACATTGGGGCCGCTCACCACCGACATCGCGCCGGGTTACGACCATATCACGTCCGGCATCGGCGCCGCGCAGATCGGCTGGTATGGCACGGCGATGCTCTGCTATGTCACGCCCAAGGAGCATCTGGGCCTGCCCGACCGCGACGACGTGAAGGTCGGCGTCGTCACCTACAAGCTCGCCGCCCACGCCGCCGACCTCGCCAAGGGGCATCCCGCCGCGCAGGTTCGCGATGATGCGCTGAGCCGCGCCCGCTTCGAATTCCGCTGGCGCGACCAGTTCAACCTGTCACTCGATCCCGACACGGCGGAACAATATCACGACCAGACGCTCCCGGCCGAAGGCGCGAAAAGCGCGCATTTCTGTTCGATGTGTGGCCCCAAATTCTGCTCGATGAAGATCACGCAGGAAGTGCGGGAATTTGCCGCCAAAAAGAACCAGCCCGCCGACGGCTTCCTGGAGGCGGGCCTCACCGGCACGGAAGTCGCGCAAGCCAGCAAGGCCGCCGCGCTCAAGGGCATGGAAGAGATGAGCCGCCTGTTCAAGGAAAAGGGCAGCGAACTCTATATGGGCGCCGGCGGCAGGGAGCATGATTGAGGCGGATTATGAAGACAGACGGTCGACGCGTTCAGCCAGGCGAAGGGGAGCAACTCACCAAATTCGCCTGTCTGGATCGTCGGCAAGGGCCTCGCACCCCACCCGCCAGCGTCCGGCAAGGCGCCGCCGGGCGCCCCCGCGCCAGGCGCGTTTCCTTGCCGTGCTGCTGCAACTCTGCCGTGTCCGGCCTGCCGCGCGCGCCGTGGGCATGTCGCCGTCGAGCGCGCACCGGCTGCGCCGCAGCCTCGCCTGCACCGATTTCGACCGCAACTGGGACGAAGCGATGATGCTCCACGATCATTGGTGGGCGCGTCCGCAGGCGATGGAACAGGGCGCTTTCCCGGATGAAGCGCCATGATGGAAGGGACGCGTTCCAAGCGTGTTCCGGGCGCGAAGCAGACGCTTTGGGCCGGAAAAGCCCGACGACGGTGTGAACTTCGCGCCGGTCGCGCCGTTCAGCCTTCCAGCACCAGCACGCCGCGCCGTTTCTTCCAGTCCAGCGCCACATTGATCCGCTGGCCCCAGCTGCCGTCCCAGTCGGTCGCCAGCCCATGCGCCTCCAGCTGGTCGACGATGCGCCGGCCGATCGCGATCGCCGCGTCCTCGCCCGTCACGCAGGCGCCGTAATTGAGGTAGAGGCCATGGCCCTCGACCGCCGACTCCGTGTCCTGCATGTGGAAGAAGGCATAGCCCTCGACCGGCTCTCCGGCCTGCTGCGCCGCCTCGACCTCGTCCCAGATTTCGGACGCGCCGCAAGTGCCGCAGCAGGTGAAATTCTGGCGCGCGATCACGCCCTCTGCCTCCAGCGCGGCGAAGGCGGCGTCCAGCCGGTCGCAGTCGGTCAGGGCGGTCCAGCCCTGCTCGGCGGCGCGATGGTCGGCCAGCGCCGCGCGCAACGCTGCCGACGCTTCCCGCCGCAGCACCGGCCGGGGCAATTCCTCCTCGAACAGCTCATGCGCGTTGGTGAGGATCGCATCCTCGTCGTAGAAGCCGCCGGTCACGTCGCGCCGCACCTGGTCGCGCAGCGCCGCGATCGGATCATAGGGCGGTACGACGCCCTCCGATTCCACGATGTCCGCCTTCCGCCCGAAAATCCTGTGCCACAAAGCCCCGAACATGCGCCCCGTCCTGCTACCCCGCCCTGCGTCGCGTTGCGGCCATCATGCCGCGCCCGAAGGCAAAGGAAAAGGGGTGTCGCAATCCGTTTTTCACGGCGCGGGCTCGATCACCACGTCCCAATGATCCTCGGTCACCGCACCGCGTTTTGCCTCCTCCACGTCGAAGGCGGCCTTGTCGGGAAACAGCCGTGCCCTGGCCGCCGCCATCGCCGCCTTGTAGGCCGTGCCCGCGCCGACGCCGTCGGCGCCATGGCGATAGACGATGGTGGTGCGGACATCCCATCGCGTGCTGCCGCCCATATGGGTGAAGGGCATCTCGACCGTCACTTGCATGATGTGGCCCTGCCGCATCATCTCGCGCAGCAACGCCTCATGCTGCTTGCGGTAGATGCGCAGGAACTCGCCCATCCCGCCCCATTTCACCCGGTAATAATTCTCGACCTTGAGCGGCCCGTCCGCGCCCGGCGCGGCATCCTGCGCCATGGCGGGGGGGAGGCAGCCCATGGCGAGCAGCAGGGCGGCGACAGAGGGAAGACGCATGGGCAGGGGCCTTTCGGACGGGGGCAGTCATCCTGCCAGACGATTGGCCCGCCCGTTTCCGCCGCCCATCTCCCTTGCCTCCTCGATGCGAACACCGCACCATTTGCCCGACCCTTGACTTGCAGAGGATCGACCATGCCCCGCCGCCTGCTCCTGACGACGCCGCTGATCGCCGCCCTTGCGCTCGCCGCCTGCTCGGGGGGAGGGGCGGACCGGCAGGCCTCCAACAGGGCCGACAATGGCGCCGCGCCGGCCAATGTCACCGCCGCCGTGCCGACAGGCGACCGATTTTCCCGCTATGTCGATCATTATCCCTTCGACAAGGTCGGGGACCATAGCTGGCATGACGATCCGGTGGTGGTCCGGGCGGTGGAGACAGCGGTCACGGACGAGACGGTGCGCAAATGGGTGCTGGAGGACGGCGGCCCCTCCACGCCCATCGCCATGGTTGGCGGCCGCGTCGCCTCCTGGTCGTGCGAGGCGCATAATTGCGGCCCGCACCAATGGGTGACGCTGGTCGACCCCAGGAGCGGGGCTGCGGAAATCTGCTATTTCGACGAGAGCGTGGCGACCGACGAGACGCGCTGGTTCAGCGGCGGCCGGGAGGAAAAGCGCGCCGGAAAATGCCCGGAGGTCGAAAGCTGATCGTCGTCGCGCGGCGGGGCGGCAAAAGCCTTTCCTGCCTGCGCCATTGGATATGCGGGCCAAAGCGTCTAAATGGCGCAGGATGCCGCCCGACACGCCCGACGCCACGCCCCTTCCGCCCATCTGGGCGACCTTCCGGCGCTTCCTGCCCTATCTCTGGCCGGCGGACGCCCCCGCGCTGCGCCGCCGCGTCGTCCTCGCCATGGGGCTGGTGCTGCTGGCCAAGGCGGTCAGCCTCGCCATGCCCTTCGCCTACAAGGCGGCGATCGACCGCATGGCGCCGGGGCTGGAGCCTGCGGCCGGCCTCGCCATCGCGCTGGTCGTCGCCTATGCGGGCGCCCGCTTCGGCAGCGTGCTGTTCGACAATCTGCGCAACGCCGTCTTCGAAAATGTGGGGCAGGAGGCTGGCCGTCGCCTGTCGGACGATGTCTTCGTCCATCTCCATCGCCTCTCGCTGCGCTTCCATCTCGACCGCCGCACCGGCGCCGTCACCAAGATCGTCGAGCGCGGCACCAAGAGCATCGACACGATGCTCTATTTCCTGCTGTTCAACATCGCCCCGACCATCATCGAACTGGTCGCGGTTTGCGCCATCTTCTTCGTCAAATTCGGTCCCGGCCTGGTCGTCGCCACGCTGGTCATGGTCGTCGCCTATATCTGGTTCACCCGCACCGTCACCGAATGGCGCAACCAGCTGCGCCGGGACATGGTGGACATGGACACCAGCGCCGTCGCCCATGCCGTCGACAGCCTGCTGAATTTCGAGACGGTCAAATATTTCGGCGCGGAGGATCGCGAGGCGAAGCGCTACGGCACCGCCATGCGCCGCTATGCCCAGGCCGCGATCAAGTCGGAAAACAGCCTCGCCTGGCTCAATATCGGCCAGTCGCTGATCACCAACCTGATGATGGCCGGCGCCATGGGTTATACCGTCTGGGGCTGGAGCCGGGGCCAGTTCACCACCGGCGACGTGGTGCTGGTGAACACCCTCCTCTCCCAGCTCTTCCGTCCGCTCGACCTGCTCGGCATGGTCTATCGCACCATCCGCCAGGGGCTGATCGACATGGAGGCGATGTACCAGCTGATCGACACGCCGGCCGAGGTCGCCGACGCGCCGAACGCGCCCGCGCTCCATGTTTCGGGGGGAGAGGTCCGCTTCGATCAGGTCCGCTTCGGCTACGATCCGGAACGGGAGATCCTCCATGGCGTCAGCTTCACCGTTCCGGCGGGCCGGACGCTGGCGATCGTCGGTCCGTCCGGCGCGGGCAAGTCCACCATCGCCCGCATCCTCTTCCGCTTCTACGACATACAGGGCGGCCATGTGACGATCGACGGGCAGGACATAGCCCGGGTCGGCCAGCATTCCCTGCGCGCCGCCATCGGCATCGTGCCGCAGGACATGGTGCTGTTCAACGACACGGTCGGCTATAATATCGGCTATGGCCGCGAAGGCGCGACCCAGGCGGAGATAGAGGCGGCGGCGCGGGCCGCGTCGATCCACGATTTCATCCTCAGCCTGCCTCAAGGCTACGCCACCCGGGTGGGCGAGCGCGGCCTCAAATTGTCGGGCGGCGAGAAGCAGCGGGTCGCCATCGCGCGAACGCTGTTGAAAGACCCGCCGGTGCTGGTGCTGGACGAAGCGACCAGCGCGCTCGACAGCCGCACCGAAACCGAAATCCAGACCGTGCTGCGCGACATCAGCCGCAAGCGCACGACGCTTGTGGTGGCGCACCGCCTCTCAACCGTGGTCGACGCTGACGAGATCATCGTGCTGGATCAGGGCCGCATCGTCGAACGCGGCCGCCATGCCGATCTGGTCCGCGCCGACGGACTCTATGCCACCATGTGGACGCGCCAGGCGGCCGAGCGTGCCGTCGCCCCCGCCGAACCGGGTGTGGAGGACGTCTTCGAGGTGATGCGGCCGCTTTCTTAAGGCTCGCCGGCGCTCTGCTGCATTCGCCGTTCGGCGAACCATTGCGCCAGCATCTGGGCGGTGCAGCCGGTGAAGCCATTGGCGCCGTTGACCGAGCAGCTGTTGGGCAGATTCTGGCGCTGCACCTGCTCCATCGTCGCTACCTGGCTACCCCAGCCCTGGCTCCCGACCGGCGCGGGCTTCTCGCGCAGCTTCTTGGGGATGCGATAGCGTTCCGCTTCCGGACGCCGGGCGCACACGACGATCTCGTCGCCCTTGCCCTGCGGACAGGGATCGTCGCCATAGACCAGCAGGTTGATGGTCCGTTCCGGCGGCGGCGCGGGCTGCGCTGTCGCGGACAGCGGGATCAGGGCGGCCAGAGCAAGGCCGGTCAGGGTAGGGATTTTCGGGGAAAGTGCGCCGTAACTTGGCATAGATGCTGGTCCTTCATTCCCCTGTGGTGCGAGCGTCCGGGTTGCCCAGTTCCCGGACCTGTGGATAAGGACGGCGCGGGACCGCCCTGTCCGTCAATTTTGCGGCGGGGAAGTGGTGTCCTGCGGCGGCGTCTGCTGCCCGGCCTTGGCTTCCGCCGCTTCTTCCGCCTTCACCCGCGCCTCGATCGCCTCGCTGTCGGCATCGATGGTCGACAGGCGCTTGGCGCGCTCGGCCGCGACCAGATCCTTCCAGCTGGCATTGTCGGCCTGCTGCCGCTCCGCCTTGGCAAGGCGGGCGAGCTGCGCGAAGCAGCCGGTCGCGCCGCCCGCGCCCGATGGCGAACAGCTTTCGGTGCCGGACCGGCCGACATATTCCATCGACCGCACCCGCTCGCCCCAGGCCTGGTTGCTCGGCTTGTTGGGATCGCCGCGCAGCGGCTCGGGGATGCGATAGCGTTCCTTTTCCTCCTTGCGCGCGCACACGACGATGTCGCCGCCCTGGCTCGGCGGACAGCTGTCATCGCCATAGACGATGACGATATTGACCTTCTCCGTGCCGTCGCTGGTGGCGGCGGTCGGCGCGGTCGGTTGCTGCGCCAGCGCGGGGACGGCGGTGCCGACCAGCGCCAGCATGGCGATCATGGAGCGTTTCATCATCGGTCCGTCCTTGTCAGATGCCCGGGTTCAAAATGCAGGGTTCAAATTCGTTTCGACAGGGCGATCGCGGCGCGGCAGCCCAGCCGGATCGCACCCGACAGCAGCGGATACGCGGGCGCCTGCTCCGCGCCATGGGCCAGGGCAGCGTCGCGATGCTCGACTTCCTCGGCCTGGAAATCCGCGATGGCGGTGGAGAGTTCCGCGTCGGCCTGGCCCAGCTGCTCCAGCTGCTCCGCATAATGCCGGTCGATCTCGGTCTCGATCGCGGCGGTGCAGGCCATGGCGGCCTTCGGTCCCATGGCCGCGGTGACGGCGCCAAGCGCGAAGCCGGCGACCTTCCAGACCGGTGCCAGCGCGGTCGGGCGCACGCCGCGCCGCGCGATCATCGCGTCAAAGGCTTCCCGGTGCCGCTCCTCCTGGCTCGCCATGCCCGCGATCAGCCGGCCATAGGGATGGCGGTCGCCCATCACGGCGAGCTGCCCCGCATAGATGCGCGTCGCCCCATATTCGCCCGCCTGGTCGACGCGCAGCATCGCGGCGCGGTCGGCGTCGGTCAGGCGCTTGCCCGGACGGGGGAAATCCTTTTGCCCGCTCATGCCTTCCTCGCTTTCAGAAGCAACGCCAAGATGGCGAGCGCGGCCGCGCCGGACAAGAGGCCGTTATAGCCCGCCAGCGAAATGCCCAGCAGGCTCCAGGGCGCCACGTCGCACCGGGTGATCGGGCTGGCCATGATCTGGTTCAGCAGGTCGGCCGCGCTGCCCCCGGTGGGAGCGGTGGAGCAGGTGGTCAGCCCTTCCCACCAGCCATATTCGACCCCGGCGTGGAACAGGCCGATGCCGCCGCTGATGCCGATGGCCAGGCCCGCCAGCCCCACGAACAGCGCGCTGATGCAGGCGCGCCCCCGCACGGCATAGGCGACAAGCGCCAGCGGGATCGCCGCCATATGGGGATAACGCTGCCACCAGCACATTTCGCATGGATGGAGGCCGCCAATATATTGGGAAGCATAGGCGCCGCCCAGCAGCAGGACCGGCGTCAGCAGCGCGAGGGCGCGGGCGAGAGAAAGGCTCTTCATATCGCCCGCTTAAAGCCTTGGATTGCTTTCGTCATGCTGAACTTGGGGCACCTGCCCAGCCTCCGTTCGCGCCCCGATCGGATCGACGCGCATGGAGGCTGGGCCGGCGATCTATTTCGCTCCCGGCTTGCGCGCGGCGACCTGCGCCGCCGCGACGGTCGCGCCCGGCGTGCCGGCCAGGCGCGCGATCGTCTTGAGCGCATAGTCGAGCTGGAAATCCTCCACGCCCTTCTTCTTCAGCTCCTCGGCTGTCATCGCGAAGCGCGGATCGTCCTTCGCATCCTCCTCCAGCGCCTTGTCGTCGGTCTTGATCTCGTTGATCAGGTGGCGGCGCAGGTCGCTTTCCCGGAATTTGGGGCGATTCTTGTAATCGGGGTCGGACAGCTGCGGCACGCGGATGTCGGGCTGGATGCCGCCTTCCTGCACGCTGCGGCCCGATGGCGTGTAATAGCGGGCCGTGGTCAGCTTGAGCGCCGTTGTGTTGCTGAGCGGCAGCATGGTCTGGACGCTGCCCTTGCCGAAGCTGCGTTCGCCCATCACCAGGCCGCGATGCTGGTCCTGCAAGGCGCCCGCGACGATTTCCGACGCCGACGCCGATCCCGCGTCGACCAGCACGATGACCGGCAGGCCCTTCGCATCGTCGCCGGGCTTGGCATAATAGCGTTCGACATCGCCCTTGGCCCTGCCGCGCTGCGACACGATCTCGCCCCGCTCCAGGAAGGCGTCGCTGACCGACACCGCCTCGTCCAGCAGCCCGCCGGGGTTGGAGCGCAGGTCGAGGATATAGCCGGTCGGCTTGTGGCCCAGGCTCTTGTCGATGCTGCGGATCGCCTGGCGCACGTCCGCCCCGGTATTGGCCGAGAAGCTGACGATGTTGATGACGCCGATGCCGTTCTTCACTTCCCATTTGACGGGCTTGAGCTGGATGATCTCCCGCGTCAGCGTAAGGTCGATCGGCTTGTCGCGTCCGGCGCGCACGATGGTGAGCTTCAGGCTGGTGCCCGGCTGCCCGCGCATCTTGTCGACCGCCTCGTCCAGCGTGCCGCCGTAGATGAGCTGCCCGTCGATATGGGTGATATAGTCGCCGGCCTTGATCCCGGCGCGCCAGGCGGGGGTATCCTGCGTCGGCGCGATCACCTTGACCGCGCCATCCTCCTGCGTGACCGAGAGGCCGAGGCCTCCATAGCTGCCCTCCGTCTGGGTGCGCAGATTCTGGAAGTCGCGCGCGTCGAGGAAGCTGCTGTGTGGATCGAGGCTGGCGAGCATCCCGTCGATCGCGCCCTTGATCAGCTTTTCGTCGTCGACCTTCTCGACATAGTCGCTGCGGACCTTCTGGAACACGTCCATGAATTCATCGAGCGCCTTGTAGCTCGACGCCTCCCCATCGGCGAGCGCCGCGGTGGTGGCGGGAATGAGCGCAAGCGCCCCGAGCGCGATCGCGCCCTGGAGGAAGGTGGATTTCATGGCTGTCCTTGATTCCGGCATCTGCGACCCACCATAAGCCGATTCGCGTCCCGACGCAAAAGCGCGCTTCGATGGACCATCGCGCAGCGTCGATGAGCGTCGGGTTAACCCAGCCCCACCAGCGGCACGATGTCCACCGGCCGCCCGTTGCGGCGCAGTTCCACGGTGATGTTGGGCCGTTCCGCGCCGGTGACGCCGACGGGTTCGCCTTGGCGCACGCTGTCGCCGACCTGCGCGGTGACGCGGTGCAGGCCGGTGATGAGCGTGGTCCAGCCCTGGCCATGGTCGATGATGAGGATCTGGCCATAGTCGCGATAGGGACCGGCGAAGGCGACGCGACCGGCTGTGGGGGCGATCGCCTGCGCGCCGGGCTGCGTCACCAGCGTCAGGCCGCGTGATCGGACCCCGCCGTCATTGACCTCGCCCATGCCGGTGACGAGCTGGCCGATCACCGGCAGGCGATAGGGGGGCGGGCCGCCGGCCGACGCGGTGCGTTCCGGCGGCGCGGCGCCCGCCCGGTCGGGGCGGGCGGGGCGCAGCAGCGGGCCGGACAGGGCGGCCAGCCGGTCGCGCAGGTCGCCTGCATCCTCCAGCCGGTTCATCAGGTCGACAATGTCGCGGGCGCGTTCGCCCAGCGCCAGCGCGCGTTCGCTTTCCAGTCCCGCATTGGCGCGATAGTCGCGGGCGGCGATGCGCTTCTGCGCCTCCAGCGCGGCAAGCGCGGTCTGCTGCTGCCTGCGGTCGCTCTGCGCCTGCGTCAGGGCGTCCGCGGCCTGCTGCGCCGTGGCGCGGAGCGCCCGGCTCTTCTCCAGTTCGGCGCGCAGGCCGGCGGTGCGCTGCTGGATGACGGGCAGGATCTGGCCCAGCACCGCGCGCATATGGACCGCGTCGCCGACCGATCCGGGCTGGACCAGCGCCAGTCCCAGCGGGCGGCGCGCCATCATCTGGAGCGCCGCGGTCAGGCGGACGATCGGCTCCTGCCTGGTCGCGAGCCGGGCGGCCTGGGCGCGCTGCATCCGCGCGATGATGGCGATGCGGGCCTGCGCGGCCTGGATGTCGGCCTCCGCCTGCTGGATGCGGGCGGCGACGGCGGCGGCGCGGCGGCGCGCCTGCTCGGCCTCGTCGCGGGCGGTGGCCGCCTGCTGGTCGAGGCGGGCGGAGCGGTCGCGGGCCTCGTCCGACTGGCGGCGGGCGGCCCGGAGCGCCTGCTGCTCCTGCGCCAGGGTCGTGCCGGCGGTGCCCGGCAGGATGATGGCGCTGTCGTCGGCGGCGGGCAGGCGCGTGGCTGCGAAGGCGGACAAGCCCGCCAGTCCGCCTGCGATGAGGATGCTGCGCTTCACCCGTTGTCCCGACCCTTGTCGTCCCTGACTAGGCGGAAATCCGGCCGGTTTCTACCCTTCGCGATGATAGGGGTGGTTTGCGAGGATCGAACAGGCGCGCCAGAGCTGCTCGGCCAGCATCGCGCGCGCCATCATGTGCGGCCAGGTCATCGCGCCGAAGGCGACCAGCAGGTCCGCGCTCGCCCGCTCGGCGTCGCCGAACCCGTCCGCGGCCCCGATCAGGAAGCGGCATTCCCGCGTGCCCGCGTCGCGCCAGCCCTCGATTCGCCGGGCAAAGTCCATGGAGCCAAGCTGCTTGCCCTTCTCGTCCAGCATGACCGTGACTGTGCCGGGACCGACGGGAGGCAATTTGCCGCCCCGGTCAGGCATTTCGGTGATCTTGTGCGGCATGGTCAGCCGCTTGACGTAACGGTCGACCAGATCCGCTTCGGGGGAACGCCCGATCTTTCCGCGCGCGATGATGTGGAGCAGCATGGCTGCTCCCTAGCCCTTCATCGCCCGCCTGTCGAAGGGCGCGTCAGGCGGTGCCCGCGACCGGCGTGTCGACGAAGCCCCACATCCGTTCCAGATTGTAGAAGCTGCGCACTTCCGGCTTGAACAGATGGACGATCACGTCGCCCGCGTCGATCAGCACCCAGTCGGCGACCGGCAGGCCCTCGACCCGCGCGGAGCGGCCCGTTTCCTTCTTGATCCTCTCGGCGAGATGCTGGGCCATCGCCGCGACCTGGCGCGACGAGCGGCCGCTCGCGATCACCATGTGATCGGCGATGCTGCTCTTGCCTTCCAGGGGGATGGAGATGGTTTCCTGCGCCTGGTCGTCGTCGAGCGACTGCATGACAAGGGCGTGCAGGGCGGCCACGGAATCGGCGCTGGGCGCCGTATCGTTGGCAGGGGCGGGTCTGGTCAAAAAAACTCCAATCTAGACGATATACCGGCGCGTGAGCGGATCGCGCACACGCGTTGCTTCATATTCGCGATGCCAGAGGGGGTCCGCCTGCCGCAGCAGGGTCGCCGATCTTGGATCAGGGCAAAAGCGCAATAGCACGAGCGCCGGCACTCTCCAATTCGTCCATTCTGCACTCTGGCGCGCGGGCCGGACGAAGCGCCGCAGCCAGCTCATGGCCGCAGAGCCACGGGCAACGTCATCATAGCCGGGACGGGCGACCACGGCAATGGGCATCTGCCGCGCAATGCCGCGCCAGTCCTTCCATTGGCCGAACTGGGCCAGATTGTCCGCGCCCATCAGCCAGATGAAGCGATGGCGCGGGTAGCGGCGGACCAGCGCGCGCAGCGTGTCGATCGTGTAGCGGGTGCGCAACGGACGCTCGATCGCGGTGGCGCGAATCGGCGCGCGGCGCGCGACCCGTTGCGCGCGGGCGACGCGGGCGGGGAGCGGCGCCATGCCCTTGGCGGGCTTGAGCGGATTGCCCGCCGACACCAGCCACCAGACCTCGTCCAGCCCCAGGGCCTGGTGCGCGAACAGGGAAATGGCGCGATGCCCTCCATGCGCCGGATTGAAGGAACCGCCGAGCAGGCCGATGCGTCTCATGGCCACCCCATGCCAGTGCGGGGGCAAGGCGGCAATGGCATTGCCCGCGGGCGCGACGGCGCTCGGGGCTGTATTTTTTCCCCGGTCGGGACTAAGGGGCGGCGCGAACGCGTCCCGCCCTTGCCTGTAGAAAGTCCTTGCCATGTCCGACGTCACCATCAAGCGCGCCCTCCTGTCCGTCTCCGACAAGGCGGGCCTTATCGAACTGGGCCAGGCGCTGGGCAGGCATGGCGTCGAACTGGTGTCGACCGGCGGCACCGCGAAGGCGCTGCGCGACGCGGGTCTGGAGGTCAAGGACATCTCCGACCTCACCGGTTTCCCCGAAATGATGGATGGTCGCGTCAAGACGCTGCATCCCAAGGTCCATGGCGGCCTGCTGGCGGTGCGGAACAACCCGGAGCATGTCGCCGCGATGGAGGCGCACGCTATCGGTGCGATCGACCTGGTCGTCGTCAATCTCTATCCCTTCGCCGCCACGGTCGCGAAAGGTGCGGACCGCGACGAGATCATCGAGAATATCGACATTGGCGGCCCGTCCATGGTCCGCTCCGCCGCGAAGAATCACGAAAGCGTCGCGATCGTCACCGATCCGGCGGACTATGCCCGCCTGATAGCGGAAATGGACGAAAAGGGCGGTGCCACCAGCTACGACTTCCGCCGGATGCTGGCCGCGAAAGCCTATGCGGCCACCGCCGCCTATGATTCGATGATCGCCAGCTGGTTCGCCTTCGCCGATCAGGGCGTCATGTTCCCCGAGACGCTCGCCGTGTCGAGCAAGCTCGGCGCAACCCTGCGCTATGGCGAAAATCCTCACCAGTCGGCCGCGCTCTACCTGCCGGTCGGGCCGACCGCCAACGGCATCGCCCAGGCCGAGCAGATCCAGGGCAAGGAACTCTCCTACAACAATTATAACGACGCCGACGCCGCGCTGGAGCTGGTCAGCGAGTTTCGCGACGGTCCGCCGACCGTGGTGATCGTCAAGCACGCCAATCCCTGCGGCGTCGCCACCGGCGACACGCTGATCGAGGCCTATGAGGCCGCGCTCGCCTGCGACAGCGTGTCGGCCTTCGGCGGCATCATCGCCGTCAACCGCCCGCTCGACGGCCCGACCGCCGAAGCGATCAGCGGCATCTTCACCGAAGTCGTCGCCGCGCCCGACGCCAATGAGGAAGCCAGGGCGATCTTCGCGAAGAAGAAGAATCTCCGTCTGCTGCTGACCGGCGACCTGCCCGATCCGGCGCGCCCCGGCCTTCAGATCAAGAGCATCGCCGGCGGCCTGCTGGTCCAGAGCCGCGACAATGGCCAGGTCGACCGTGACGCGCTCAAGGTCGTTACGAAGCGCGCCCCGACCGATCAGGAGCTGAAGGACTGCCTCTTCGCCTGGACCGTCGCCAAGCATGTGAAGTCGAACGCCATCGTCTATGCCAGGGACGGCAGCACCGCAGGCGTCGGCGCGGGCCAGATGAACCGCCTCGAATCCGCGCGCATCGCCGCGTGGAAGGCGAAGGACGCCGCCGAAAAGGCCGGCTGGTCCACCCCGCGCACGATCGGATCGGCGGTCGCCTCCGACGCCTTCTTCCCCTTCGCTGACGGCCTGCTGGCGGCGGTGGAGGCCGGCGCGACGGCGGTGATCCAGCCGGGCGGCTCGATCCGCGACGATGAAGTGATCGCCGCCGCCGACGATGCCGGCCTCGCCATGGTCTTCACCGGGATGCGCCACTTCCGCCACTGAAGCCCTTGTCCTGTTTGCCGCATCCGGCCGACATCCCGGCCCATGCGGCATCCACACTCTTGACGCGGGTGCGAAGGCGCCGTCTTCGCACCCGCAAAATCGCGGAAAACCGCCACTTTTTATCAAGTGGCCTCTTTTCAAGAACGGCCTGTGCGCTTATTTAGAGCGAGACCCTACTTCCACGTCAGACGTGGGGCGGAAGACAGAGAAACTCGTTCGACAGGAGACTTGGATGACCAGAAAAACGCTGGTGGCTCTGGCCGCCTCGCTTGCCCTTGCGCTGCCCGGCATGGCGAGCGCCGGCAGCAACGACATGGATGTGATCGTCGACGGCAATACCGGCGCTGAAACCCGCTCCATCGCCGTGTCCGTGGCCGACCTCAACCTTGCCAGTTCCAGCGGTCTGCGCCGCGCCGACTATCGGCTGGTCCGCGCGTCCAAGCAGGTGTGCGGCTTCGTGAACGGCTCGATCCTGCCGGTGACGGAGGATTATCGCAACTGCTTCGGCACCGCGATCGAGGGCGCGCGCAGCGACCTGAACGCACTGGCGCAGCGCCAGGGCTGATCCGCGAACTGATCGCCGCCCGTTTCTCCGCGATTCGGCCTGGCCCGACAGGGCCGACCCGTCCGATCGCGGACGCGTTCCCCGCACGAAGGGGACTGCCGGGGGCCGCTCCACCATGGTGGAGCGGCCCTTTCTGCTGCCGGCCAAGGATTGTCCTTACCGGCCATTAACCAGTCCTTAGAGGATTTCCTTCACTCCGGGCGGCACGACGGACCATCCGGGGGAAGAAGTTGCCATGCCGCGTATCGACCAGACTGTGGATGTTGCGATCATCGGGGCCGGCCCGGCTGGCCTGACCGCCGCATATCTTCTGACCAAACAGGGCTATAGCGTCACGGTGATCGAAAAGGATCCCGTTTATGTGGGCGGCATCAGCCGGACGGTGGAGCTTGACGGCTTCCGATTCGATATTGGCGGCCACCGATTCTTTTCCAAGTCGCAGCAGGTCGTCGACCTGTGGAACGAGATATTGCCCGACGACTTCATCCAGCGTCCGCGGATGAGCCGCATATATTATGAGGGCAAATTCTACAGCTATCCGCTCCGCGCGTTCGAGGCGCTGTGGAATCTGGGCGTGTGGCGCTCGACCCTCTGCATGGCGAGCTTCGCCAAGGCCCGCCTCTTCCCGAACCGCGACGTCAAGTCCTTCCAGGACTGGACCGTCAATGCCTTCGGCCACAAACTCTTCTCCATCTTCTTCAAGACCTATACCGAAAAGGTGTGGGGGATGCCGTGTGACGAAATGTCGGCCGACTGGGCGGCGCAGCGGATCAAGGGGCTGTCGCTCTGGGGTGCGGTCAAGGACGGGCTGAAGCGCTCGCTCGGGCTCAACAGGAAGCCCAATGACGGCATGGAAACCAAGACGCTGCTGGAAAGCTTCCGCTATCCCCGTCTTGGCCCCGGCATGATGTGGGAAGCCGCGCGCGACCGGGTGGTCGAGGGTGGCAACCAGGTGCTGATGGCGCACAGCTTCAAGCGGCTGGAGCAGGATCAGGCCAGTGACCGCTGGCGGCTCGTGGCGCAGGGACCGGAGGGCGACATCGCCATCAACGCCGCCCATGTCATCAGTTCCGCACCGATGCGCGAGCTGGCGGGCCGCATCCATCCGCTGCCGACGACCCTGGGCCAGGCGATGGACCTCAAATATCGCGACTTCCTGACCGTGGCGCTGATGGTGAAGGGCGAGGACATCTTCCCCGACAACTGGATCTATATCCACGATCCCAAGGTGCTGGTCGGCCGCATCCAGAATTTCCGCAGCTGGTCGCCGGAAATGGTGCCGGACCCGACGCTCGCCTGCGTGGGCCTTGAATATTTCTGCTTCGAGGGCGACGGTCTCTGGTCCTCGACCGACGCGGACCTGGTCGAACTCGCCAAGACGGAAATGGCCGCGCTGGGCCTGTGCGACCCGGCCGACGTGGTCGGCGGCGCGGTGGTCCGGCAGGAAAAGGCCTATCCGGTCTATGACGACGCCTATGCCGCCAATGTGCTGGCGATGCGGACCGAACTGGAGGCCCGCTATCCCACGCTCCACATGGTCGGCCGCAACGGGATGCACCGCTACAATAATCAGGACCATGCGATGATGACGGCGATGCTGACCGTGCGCAACATCGTCGCCGGATCGCGCGTCCACGACGTATGGCAGGTCAATGAGGATGCCGAATATCATGAAGCGGGCGAGGAAGGGCAGGACATGGACGCGCAGGCGGCTCTCGCCGGCGTCCGCGCCGTGCCGTCGCGGCTGAAGGCGGCCTGACCCGATGGTCGGCCGGTCGGCCGGCATCGCGGGGCGGCTGGGCCAGTTCGCCCTGCGCCTGATGCTGGCCCGCTACCTCATCGTCAGCATCGGCGCCCTGTGTGTCGATACCGCCCTGTTCCTGGCCTTGTCGCAATGGCTGATGCCGGCCGGATGGGCTGCGTTTCTGGGCTATGCCACGGGCCTGCTGGTCCATTGGTCGCTGTCGGTGCGCTTCGTCTTCGGCGACGGCGCCCGACCGCCCAGCCATGGCCAGCGCGCCAGCTTCGTCCTGAGCGGGCTGATCGGCCTGGCCCTGACCGTGGGCACGGTCTCGGCGCTCGGCGCCGTCGGCACGCCAGCCGCGCTGGCCAAGGCGATGGCCGTGCTGGTCAGTTTCACCACCGTCTATCTGGTGCGCAAACATGTCGTCTTCGCTCGCTCCTGAACCCGTCCTGCCGATCCGCAGCGGCGGATTGACGGCATCGACCGGACCACTCCTGCCGCTCGTCGGCATGTGGGCCGTCTACGCGGTCGCGATGCTGCTCGTGTTCCACGCGGAAATCGCGCAGCTGATGTTCATGGACACCGACGACGCCATGCGCCTGCAACAGGTGCGGGACTGGATCGGCGGGCAGGGCTGGTTCGACATCAGCCAGCACCGCATCAATCCGCCCACCGGCGGCCCGATGCACTGGTCGCGCCTGGTCGACATGCCGATCGCGGCGATCATCCTGCTTGCCCGTCCGCTGGTCGGGCAGCCGCTCGCCGAGATACTCGCCTGCGCCATCGTGCCACTGCTGACGCTCGGCGCGCTGTGCCTGGCGACGTTCCGGGCCGCACGGCTGCTGCTGACGCCGGTACCGGCCTTGCTCGTGATCGCGCTGCTGCTGCTCACCCCGACCATCCTGATCCAGTTCACGCCGATGCGGATCGATCATCATGGCTGGCAGATTTTGATGGCGACGATCGCGCTGGGCGGCGCACTCGATCCGCAGCGGGGGCGGGGCGGACTGCTCGCCGGGCTTGCGATCGCGACCTGGCTCCAGATTTCGACGGAGTCGCTGCCCTATGCCGCCCTGTTCGGCGCCCTGTTCGTCCTGCGTCATGTCATCGACGCCCGCGAAAGCGTCCGCCTGACCGCCTATGCCGCTGCCCTCGCGGGTGCCGCGCTGCTGCTGCTGCTCGTCACCCATGGAACGTCCGCGCTCGTCCAGTCGCAGTGCGACGGGTTGTCCGCCGTCTATGCGTGGCCGCTGGCGCTGTTCGCTCTGGTCGTGGTTGCCGGAAGCCGCTTTCCGGCCGGCGGCCATGCCGTCTCGCGCCTGATCGCGCCCGCCCTCGGCGGTATGGTCGCGCTCGGCGCACTGCTATGGCTCGGCGCGGACTGCCTGACCGCTGGTCCCTTCCACCAGCTTACGCCGCTGGCTTATGAACAATGGTATATGCGGGTGATGGAAGGACGGCCTCTGTGGGAACAGACGCTGTCGATCGCGGGCGTCAGCCTGCTGCCCTCGCTGTTAGGCCTGGGTGCGACGGTGGCGGCGGCATGGATGGCGCGGGACGCGGAGGCGCGGACGCAATGGCTGGTCATGGCGGCATTGCTGCTGGGCGCGCTGATCATGTCCGCCATGGTCATGCGCGCGATGACCGTCGCCCATGTCTTCGCGCTGCCCGGCACGGTCTGGCTGCTGGTCACACTGTTCCATCGCATCCGGGCGCTGGGCAGCGCTCCGCTGCGCGTGCTGATGTCGGTCGCGCTGGCGTTGCTGACCCCGGCCAGCCTGGCCTCCGTCTGGGCCACCCTTGCCGAATCGGCGGAACCCAGCGTGCCGATCAAGAAGGATAATTGTCGTTCACCAGCCACGCTGGCGCCGCTGCGCGCGCTGCCGCCATCGCTGCTGTTCGCGCCGCTCGACATCGGCCCGGACATATTGGTCCACACGGCCCATTCGGTCGTGGGCACGGGTCATCATCGCAATGTCATCGGCATCAACGCCGTCACCCATGCCTTCCTCGCCGCGCCGGACGATGCGCGCGCCGACGTGATGGGGGTGAAGGCCGGCCGGGGCGCCGACTATCTGGTGATGTGCGCCCGCATGAACGAAATTCTGCTCTACACGCAGAGCGGCCACGACAGCCTTGCCACCCGGCTTTCGCGCAACCAGACCCCCGACTGGCTGGAGCGGCTGCCCGCCACGCCGCCGCTGCGCATCTACCGCGTCAGGAAGGACTGAAGGCGAGCGCCACGCCGTTCATGCAATAGCGCTTGCCCGTGGGCCGTGGCCCGTCGTCGAACACATGGCCCAGATGCCCGCCGCAGCGCGCGCAATGCACTTCGGTGCGGGGATAGCCCAGCGCGAAGTCGCGGCTGGTGCCGACCGCCTTGGGCAGCGCCGCCCAGAAACTGGGCCAGCCGGTGCCGCTGTCGAACTTGGTCCTGGAACTGAACAGCCTCTGCCCGCAGCCGGCGCAGGAAAAGATGCCGGCGCGATGCTCCTTGTTGAGCGGGCTGCTCCCCGGATATTCGGTCGCTTCCTGCCGCAGCACCTTATAGGCCCAGGGGCTGAGCTTCCGGCGCCACTCGGCATCGGTCAGCCGGTAGGGATAGGCCGGTTCCGCCTGCGCGGGACCAAATCGCCACAGCGCCAGCGCAGCCGCGCCGGTCGCGACGCCACCCAGGAAATGCCGCCGGTTCATGGCGCGAGCCTTAACCGCATCAGCCTGTCGCGGGCCTGAACAGCGTCTTCCACCAGCGCCCGCCCGACTGCATCACATGGCGGCGGAACAGCAGGACGCCCACCCGGATGATGAGCGCGACGAACGTCGCCTGCCAGACCAGCGCGACGAGATGCGGCCACAAGGTCGCGTCCTGTGCGGCGCGGGCGATCATCGCGAAGGGCGAGCTGAAGGGGAAGATGCAGGCCGCGACCTCCGCCGGGGAACCCATGTGATCGACTGCATAGCTGGCGAAGAAGAAGATCAGCATCTGCCCCATGGTGATCGGCATGTTGAGCGTCTGCACCTCGCGCACCGTCGCCGCCTGCGCGCCGATCCCCAGGAACAGAGACCCGAGCAGCGTGTAGGCCATGGCGAAATAGAGTATCGCCAGCGCCAGGAAGACTGGCCAGCCCACCGCCGGCGCGGGCAGGGCGGTGGCGCCGCCCCCCAGCGCCAGGAAGATGGCGAAGGCGGTGCCGCCCCAGAAGGCGATGCCGACGAAGCTCATCGCCAGCATCGCCATCAGCTTGCCCAGGAAAATCGCGTCGATCGGCACGGCGGCTGCCAGTATCTCTATGATCTTGTTAGTTTTTTCCTCGACCAGATTGGACAGGATCATGCCCGCCAGCAAAATGGTGAGGAAGAACATCACCACCTGCGCGATGCGGCCGATCACCAGCCGCGCCTGCGCCTGCGCGCCCAGGCTGGTGGCGACCTCCTGCCGTTCGACCTGAACCAGGCGCAGCGTCCGCTCCGCCTTGGCCGCGCTGGAAATCAGGCTGAGGTCGCCCTGCAATCGGTCCAGATCCTGCGCCTTGCCGGTCAGCACCGGGTGGGAAATGGTGCCGGAAAGGATCGCCACCACTTCCGAATCGGCGCGGGCGAGCTGGACGCGGGGACTGGGCGTGGTCGGCACCCGCTGGAGCCGGGGCAGCGCCTGCTCGCCCATGCGCTCGGTCAGGCGCCGGTGCGCCCGTGCCAGCGCCGCGCTGTCCTGCGGCGCCATCGCGACGCCGACGATCGGGCGAAGGTCGGTGCTGGAGATTTTCTCGCCCAGCCCGCCGAAAGCGAAGCCGATCAGGATCGGCAGCAGCGGCCCGAGCAGGAACAATATGAAGGTGCGCGACAGCACGACGGCGGTGAAGTCCCGCCGCGCGATGACATAGGCGGCGCGCCACAATTCCTTCATGCGTCCTCCTCCGGCGCGTCATCCTGTTGCATCTGCTTCGCCGCCGCCGCGCCGGCGATGGCGACGAACGCGTCGTGCAGGCCGGGCCGCTCGATCGACAGGCTCTCGATTCCCGCCTGCCCGTCGATCAGCGCGCGCAGCAGCGGCTCGATCCCTTCGTCGGGCAGGGCGAAATGCCACGCGCCTTCCTCCGCCATGGTGTCGGGCGGCAGCGCGCGGCGCCAGCCGCCGTCGCTCGTGCGGGTGCGCAGGCGCACCTGCGCGCGCAGTTGGTCGCGGGCCTGCGCCGGCGTGCCCTCGAACCGGATGCGACCGCCCGCGATGATGGCGATGCGCTCGCACAGCCGCTCGGCATGGGCGATGACATGGGTGGAAAAGAGGATGGTGACGCCGTTTCGCGCCTGTTCGCGGATCAGCGCCTCCAGCTTCTCCTGGTTGATCGCGTCCAGGCCCGAAAAGGGCTCGTCCAGCACGATCAGGCGCGGCTGGTGGACGATGGTGCCGAACAGCTGCACCGTCTGGGCCATGCCCTTGGACAATTGCCGGATCGGCTTGTCGATCGACGCGCCCATGCCATGGCCCTCCAGCATCGCCTTCGCCCGCTCGCGCCCCAATTTCAGTGGCAGGCCGCGCAGCGCGCCCATGAAGGCGATCGCTTCAAACGCCTTCATCGACGGGTAGAGGCCGCGTTCCTCCGGCAGGTAGCCGACCGCGCGCGCCATGCGCAGCGGCTGCTCCGCGCCCAGCAGGCGGCGATGCCCCTCGTCCGGGTCGACGATGCCCAGCAGCGTGCGCAGCAACGTGGTCTTGCCCGCGCCATTGGGGCCGAGGACGCCATAGATGGATCCGGCGGGCACCGCGATGTCGACCCCGTCGACCGCGCGGAAACTGCCGAATGTCTTGACAAGCCCATGGCCTTCGACGGCATAGGCGGGGTTCGGGGCGGCCGCTGGAGCGGAGGACGATGCCGGAGTGTCGCCGATCATCCCGCCCTGATAGTCTGGACCCATGCCCGTGGAAACCGAAACCTTGGCCGAAACCCTGGAACAGCGGCTGAAGGCGCAGGCGCTGCGGCTGGGCTTCGCCGCCTGCCGCATCGCGCCCGCCGATGTCGCGCCCAGGGCTGGGGAAAGGCTGCGCCAGTGGCTGGATGCAGGCCATCATGGCGACATGCTGTGGATGGAGGAACGCGCGCAGCAGCGCGGGTCGCCCAAAGCGCTGTGGCCCGACGTGCGCAGCGTCATCATGCTGGGGATGAGCTATGCGCCGGGGCGCGATCCGCTGGCGCTGGCGGACGTGCCGGACCGGGCGCGCTTTTCGGTCTATGCGCAGGGCAAGGATTATCATGACGTCGTCAAGAAGGCATTGAAGGCGCTCGCCCGCTGGCTGGTGGAGCAGCAGCCCAGCGCGTTGAAGGTCTTCGTGGATACCGCGCCGGTGATGGAAAAGCCGCTGGCACAGGGCGGGGGACTGGGCTGGCAGGGCAAGCACAGCAACCTCGTCAGCCGCGACCATGGCAGCTGGCTGTTTCTGGGGGCGATCTATAGCGAACTGGCGCTGGAGGCCGACGGGCCGGAGCGCGACCATTGCGGCAGTTGCACCGCCTGCCACGCCGCCTGCCCAACCGATGCCTTCCCGGCGCCCTATATGGTGGATGCGCGGCGTTGCATCTCCTACCTCACCATCGAGCATAAGGGGCCGATCCCGGAGGAGCTGCGCGCCGGGATCGGCAACCGCGTCTATGGCTGCGACGATTGTCTGGCGGTCTGCCCGTGGAACAAGTTCGCCGATACGGCGGCGGCCAACCGGGCCTTCGTCGGCCGGGCGGAACTGGCCGCGCCCGCAATCGGCGACCTGCTCGATCTGGACGACGCCACCTTCCGCGAGATTTTCTCCGGCTCCCCGATCAAGCGCATCGGCCGCAACCGCCTGGTCCGCAACGCCGCCATCGCGGCAGGCAATAGCGGCGACGCAAGGCTGCTGGGCCGGTTGCAGGCGCTGGTGCAAGACGAAGACCCGGTGGTTGCGGAGGCTGCGCGATGGGCGATTGGCAAGCTGTCGGGCTAAGGCGGCGCGGTCGGTCCTCCGCTTGCGACCAGAGGCGGACAGTCAAGCGCGGTGCGACGCCGCTCGAACGCGGCCATCCCATATTACCGTCACCCCAGCGACCCGAAGGGCGGCCGAAGGCCAACGCGGGAACCGCTCGCCTGACCTCGCCGCGCGCGCAGCTTTGGGCAGATGGCCCTGCTTCCGGATGATCGAAATTTCGCGCGGAAACACCAAAGATGCGGAACAAGAAAATGGCGCCCCCGGTTCGCCCATCCTATTCCCCTTCCAATGTAGGATTTCCTCTGATCTATCCTGTGCGATGGATCAGCACGTCTTCCCCCGTCCATGATGACCCCGCCGACGCGCAGCCGTGACCCACATGACGCGTCGCTGGCACGCGACAGGCGCGTCATCGTGACCCACCCGACGCGCAAGAGGCGCGTCACCGGCGCGTGGATGACGCGTGGGTGGCGCGACCTTGCCCAAAAACCCAAGAAATGCGTCGGGAAAAATACCAGCGACGGTGTGAACTTCGCCACCGTGACCCTGTCGGTGCGCCTATTTCGCCTGCAACGCGGTCGCGCAGGCGGCCGGATCGACATCCGTTCCCGACGGCGACCGGGCATCGACATGCGTCACCACCGGCTCCTTCCCCCGCGCCGGGGCGTAGAGATAGGCGTCCAGCACGCAGCGGCCATTGGCGAATTGCAGCTTGCGCACGGTCGTCTCGCGAATGTCGAGCCGGGGCGCGCCGAACATCTGCGTCAGCCTGCGCGCGTCCGATCCCAGCAGCGGCCCCTGTTTCAGGAAAGCGCTGGCGGGCGGGCCGGGCGGGGGCGCGACCGGCGCGCCGGGCGGGACGATCGTGCCCGCCCCGCAGGCGGCCAGCGGCAGCGCCAGCAGCGCGGCGAAGCCGGAGCGCAAGCTCATGCGGAGGTCTTTCGTCCAAGCAGCATATGGACCGCCATAGCCGCGCTGAAGATCGGCGCAAGCAGGTTGGCGACCGGCACCAGGAAGAATATCGCCGAAACGAGGCCCATGAGCCACCGGCCGCTGCGCGACAAGGGCGGCAGGGCGGGATGACGCGGCTCGACCATGTCGGCCATGTCGCGGCCGAGCAGATAGGCGTTCAGCGCCAGGAACAGCCCGATCGTCCCCACCCCCGTCACCATCAGCAGGATATAGGCAGGCAGGGCGGCGATGTTCCAGCCGATCGTGCGGCCGATCGAGCGGAGCGCGAAGCGCAGGCTGCGCGCCCAGCCGACCGGCCGGGCGTCGGCATGGGGATAATCGGCGCGTTCGACCGCCTCGATGATGTCGTCGGCGAACAGGCCCATCACCGCCATCGCCGTCGCCCGGAACAGCAGCCATCCCGCCGCGACCAGGATCAGCGCGGTCGCGCCGGCCTCCGCAGCGCCGCCCCAGGCCCCGTTCGCCCCCCAGCCGAAATGCAGCCGCAGCGCATGGAGCGCGGCCCACAGCGCGGCGGCGAGCAGGGCGAACAGCAGCAGCGTCAGGATCAGCGTCTTGCCCATCAGGCGCAGCGCGGCGCCGTGGAAGATGGACGGAAAGGCGCGCAGGGCGGCGGTCAGGACCATGGCCCTGCTATCCTCCCGCCCGGCTCCCCCGTCAATCGGCGCGCGGTCGATCGGCGCCGTTGCATGGCGCTGCCCGGCCCGATAAAGACGGCGAAATTTTATTGGCTTCACCAGACAAGGATATTGCGTGACCGCTTCCGCACCCGCTCTTGACGTCGTCGCGATCGGCAACGCCATCGTCGACGTTCTCGCCCGCAGCGACGACGCCTTCCTGGCCGAACATGCGCTGACCAAGGGCGGGATGCAGCTGATCGACGCCGCCATGGCCGAAACCCTTTATGCCGACATGCCCCAGGCAAAGGAAATCAGCGGCGGGTCGGCCGCCAACACGCTGGCGGGGCTGGCCGCGCTGGGCAAGAAATGCGGCTTCATCGGCCAGGTCAACGATGATCAGCTGGGCGCGGTGTTCGCGCATGACGTGCGCGCGCTCGGCATCCGCTTCGACACGCCGGTGATGAGCGGTGACGTGCCGACCGCGCGCTGCCTGATCCTGGTGACGCCCGACGCGCAGCGGACGATGAACACCTTTCTGGGCGCGTCGCAGTTCCTGCCCGAAGCGGCGCTCGACCTCGACATGATCCGCTCGGCCGGCATCCTCTATCTCGAAGGCTATCTGTGGGACCCCGAGCAGCCGCGCGCGGCGATGCGGGCGGCGATCGACGCAGCGCGCGGCGCGGGCCGCAAGGTCGCCTTCACCCTGTCCGACAATTTCGTGATCGACCGGCATCGCGCCGACTTCATCGACCTGATCGACAATGGCCGGATCGACATCCTCTTCTCCAACGAAGGCGAGATCCAGTCGCTCGCGCAGGTCGATGATTTCGAAGCGGCGCTGGCCCGCTTCGCCGACAAGGTGCCGGTGCTGGTGTCGACCCGCAGCGAAAAGGGCGCGGTCGCCATCGTCGGGGGCGTGCGCCATGAAGCGCCCGCCGCGCCGGTCTCGCAGATCATCGACACGACCGGCGCTGGCGACCTGTTCGCCTCGGGCTTCCTTGCCGCCCATATCGACGGCCGCAGCGTCGCCGACGCGCTGGCGCTGGGCGCGGCCGCGGCGGCCGAAGTGATCTCGCACTGGGGCGCGCGCCCCGAAGAGGATCTGGGCGTGATCCGCGACAGGCTGTTCGCCTGATGCACGAAGGCCCGCTTCTCCCTTGAGAGGCGGGCCTTTCGCTCAGTCCGCCTTCTGCTTGCGGAACAGGGCGCGGTCGTCCGACCCGAAGCCCCAGCGCCAGATGACCAGGCCATAGGCGGCCAGGATCGCCCAGATGCCGACCGCCAGCTCGACCCATTCCAGGCGCGGCGGCAGTGCGACGAAGCCGGCGCCGACGATGCAGGCGACACCCGCCGCGCTCATCAGCGGCCAGCGCCAGGCGTTGATCGGCGCGCCCAGCAGGCGCGAAAGCAGCCGCGCCTTGACGAAGGCGCCCACGCCCAGCGCCAGACACAGCGCCAGCGCCGGCGCCGCCGCGACCCACATCACCGGCAGGTCCATCTCCCGCGCGGCCAGGATCAGCGCAAAGCTGAACCCCGCCTGCAACCCGATCATGACGAGCGAGATCATCAGGTTGCGGTGGCGGGCGATATAGACCAGTGCCGATTCGCTGACCACCGCCGTCGCCGCGACGACTTCGGCCAGCAGCAGGAAGGCGAGCGCCCCGGTGCCGCCGACGAAATGCGGCCCGACCAGGCCCATCACCGCTTCGCCGGGAATGCCCAGCGCCAGCGCGATGCCCGCCTGGGCGGCGATGATCCAGAATCCGACCTGGCTGACCTGCTTGGCGATCGCCGCGAGATTCTTTTCAGCGAGGTTCCGGGTAATGACCGGCCCCAGGATCGGGTCGAAGCTGGTCTTCAATTTCTGCGGCAGCGACGCGACCTGCTGCGCCACATAATAGATGCCGATCACCGCCGGGCTGACGAAGAGGCCCAGGATCGCCATGTCGAGCCGGCGCGATCCCCATTCGACGCCGTCCGCCGCGGCGAGCGGCAGGTTGCGGCGCGCCAGCCGCCAGAGCCGGCCGCGATCGGGTCGCCAGCCGCGCGGCCGGCCATAATGGCGCGCCAGCGGAATGATGGACGCCACCAGCGCGGCGATCATCGACACCGCATAGGCCAGGATCAGGCCGTCGCGGGTCGAATAGAAGGCGAAGGCGAAGGCGCCGATGCTGATCGTCCAGGGCTCGATGATCGATCGCGCCCGCACGGTCGCGCCGACATCGAAGCGATAGGCGCAGGCCGCCAGCGCCACGTCTGATCCTGCCACCGCGATGACCACCAGCGCCAGCAGCCGGTCGAGGCCGTTGACGTTGCTGTTGGGGAACATCGCGTGGGGGAAGGCGACGAGGATCGCCGATCCGATCAGCGCCGCGAGCAGGGTGACGATCATGGCGTCGGTCACGACATGGGCATGAGGTCGCTCGGTCTGGCTGAGCGCTCCGGCAAGGCCGCGCTTCAGTCCCAGCGTCGCGATCTGGGCGACGAATTCCACCACCAGCACGGCATAGGCGAAGCGCCCCAGCGCATCGGCGCCATACCAGCGACCGGCGATGAACAGGAAGGGCAGGCGCGCGGCGAGGCGCAGCAGGAAGCCGAAGACATTGGTCCGCCCGCCCTTGGCCAGGGCGGCGATGTCATCCCGCTCCTGGGCAGGCCCATCCTGGGCCAGACCGTGGGGCAATGATGCCTCCCTCGCCGAAATCGCCTCTTCTCCCTGCGTCATTGGTTCGTATCGATTCTAGATGTTATGCAGCGAATGCGCGACGGCTCATTCGGGCCGCAGCGGGCGGGCCAGCAGCGCGTCGATGACCTGGCCCAACGGCGCAGCGTCGGCCAGCAGAGCGCACACCGCCTCCACCACCGGCATTTCCACCCCCGCCGCGCGCGCGGCGTCGCGCAGCACCGGCGCGGTATGCGCGCCTTCCGCCACGGTGCGGCGGTTGGACAGCAGGTCGGCCGCGCTCGCCCCTTCGCCCAGCCCCTTGCCCAGCGAGAAGTTGCGCGAATTGGTCGAAGAACAGGTCAGGACGAGATCGCCCAGGCCCGAAAGGCCGCCCAGCGTTTCCGCCCGCGCGCCGCGCGCCAGGCCGAAGCGGGTCATTTCGGCGAACCCGCGCGAAATAAGCGCCGCGCGGGCATTCAGGCCAAGCCCTGCTCCTTCGGCCACGCCGCAGGCGATGGCGAGCACATTCTTGACCGCGCCGCCAATCTCCGCGCCGATCACGTCGTCGGACAGATAGGGGCGGAAGGAGGGGCGGGCGATGCGGGCGGCCAGCCGATGGCCGAGTTCCTTGTCCTCGCAGGCGAGCGTGATGGCGGTCGGCAGCCCCTTGGCGACTTCATGCGCGAAGGTCGGGCCGGACAGCACGGCGATGGGCGAGCCGGGCTGTGCCTGCTGCGAGACTTCGGACATGAGCAGGCTGGAGCCTGCCTCTATCCCTTTGGAGCAGAGCACGAGCGGCACGCCGGCGGGCGCTTGCGCCACCACGCTGCGCAGATGCTGGGCCGGGCTGACCACCAGTAGCATCTCGCATGTTCCCAGGTCCGTCATCGCGCCAGTGGCGCGGATCGAGGGCGAAAGCGGGATATTGGGCAGGTAGAGCGGATTTCCGTGCCCGCGATTGATCGCGTCGACCACGTCCGGCTCCAGCGCCCACAGCGCCACGTCCTGACCGTCGCTGGCCAGCAGTTGCGCCAGAGCCGTGCCCCAGGCGCCCGCGCCGATGACTCCCGCCTTCATGCCTTCACGCCCCTCATGCCTTGACTCCGGCGCCACGCGCCTTTTCCGCCGCCGGGTCGAGCGGCCAGCGCGGCCGGGCGGGAACGGTAAGATCGTCGACCAGCCCCGCTGCATAGCGCTCGGCCCCGGCCCAGGCGATCATCGCCGCATTGTCGGTGCACAGCCACAGCGGCGGCGCGACGAAGGGCAGGCCATGATCGGCGGCGAGCCGTTCGAGCGCGGCGCGGATCGGCTGGTTCGCGGCGACGCCGCCCGCCACGACCAGCGCGGTCACGCCCTCGCTCCGCCCCAGCGCGCGGCGGGTGCGGTCGATCAGACAGTCGATCACCGCCTGCTGGAAGGAGGCGGCAATGTCTTCGGTGGAATATTGGCCGGACTGGACCGCGCGCATCACCGCGCTCTTGAGGCCCGCGAAGGAGAAATGCGGTTCGGCCGTGCCGACCAGCGGCCGCGGCAGCGGCACCGCTTTCGCATTGCCAAGCGCCGCCGCCTTTTCCACCTGCGGGCCGCCGGGATAACCGAGGCCCAGCAGCTTGGCGGTCTTGTCGAAGGCTTCGCCCGCCGCATCGTCGATCGTGGTGGCGAGCCGGGCATAGTCGCCCGGCCCCTTCACATGAAGCAGCTGGCAATGGCCGCCCGACACGAGCAGCAGCAGATAGGGGAATTGGAGCGTCGGGTCGGCCAGCCGTGGCGACAGCGCATGGCCCTCCAGATGGTTGACCGCCACCAGCGGCTTGCCCGCCGCATGGGCCAGCGCCTTGCCGGTGACGAGGCCGACCATCACGCCGCCGATCAGGCCCGGCCCGGCGGTGGCGGCGATGACGTCCACCTCGCCAAGCGTCATCTTCGCATCAGCCAGCGCCGCCTCGATCAGCGGGCTGAGCGCTTCTACATGGGCGCGGGCGGCGATTTCGGGCACGACGCCGCCATAGGGGCGGTGCGCCTCTTCCTGCGTCGCGAGTCGATGCGCGAGAATCCGGCCGTCGGCCGTCACCAGCGCCGCCGCGGTTTCGTCGCAGCTCGATTCCAGGCCGAGGATGATTGTCATTGCCGCTTCCATCTAATGGTCGTGGCCATTAGAGCAAGCCGCATATGCTTTTCACCGATCGATCGTTGCGCCTGGGCACCAGGGGATCGCCGCTGGCGCTGGCCCAGGCCCATATGGCCGCGCAGGCCTTGCGCGCCGCCCATGGCTGGGGCGAGGACGCCATCGAAATCGTCACCGTACAGACCAGCGGCGACCGGATACAGGATCGCGCGCTGGCCGAGATTGGCGGCAAGGCGCTGTGGACCAAGGAACTGGACCGCGCACTGTTTGCGGGCGAGATCGACTTTGCGGTGCACAGCATGAAGGATGTGGAGACGCTGCGCCCGCAGGCTTTCCGCATCGCCGCGATGCTGCCGCGCGCCGATGTGCGCGACAAGCTGGTCGGCGCGAAGAGCTTCGCCGCGCTGCCGGCCGATCCGCTGGTCGGCACCAGTTCGCCGCGCCGCGCTGCGCAGGTGAAAAGGTTGCGGCCCGACGCCGCCATCACCCTGTTCCGCGGCAATGTGGCGACGCGCCTCGCCAAGCTGGCGGCGGGCGAGGTTCATGCCACGCTGCTGGCGGCGGCGGGGCTCGACCGGCTGGACCAGGGCGAAGTCGGCACGCTGATCCCGATCGAGACGATGTTGCCCGCCCCGTCGCAGGGGGCGGTGGGGATAGAGGCGCTGGCCGACAACCGCCCGGTGCTGGAAGCATTGGCGGCGATCGACGACCGGGCCACCCATGACGCGGTGATGGCGGAACGGGCGGTGCTGCGCGGGCTCGGCGGCACCTGCCATTCGCCGATCGCGGCGCTGGCGCTGGTGGAGGGCGACGGCATCTTCCTGCGTGCCGAGATCATCAGCCCGGACGGTGCCGAGACGGTACGGGAAGAAGCCCGGCTGGCACGCGGGGACGAGGCGGCGGCCGAGGCGATCGGCCGGCTGCTGCTCGATCGGGCCAGCCCGGCCCTGCGATCCCTGTTCGTGGGTTCCGGGCCGGGGGCGTGAGGCGCGTCCTGATCCTGCGGCCCGAGCCGGCGGCGGGCAGGACGGCGGCCAGGGCGGCGACGCTGGGGATGGACGCGCGTGTGCATCCGCTGTTCGCGCCGCAGCCGGTCGACTGGACCCCGCCGCCGATCGACAATTTCGATGCCCTGCTGCTCACCAGCGCCAATGGGGCGCGGCTCGCCGGGGCGGAGCTGGCGCGCTACCGGGGGCTGCCCGCCTATGCGGTCGGCGCGGCGACCGCGCAGGCGCTTTACGACGCAGGCTTTGCCGCCGTGAACATCGGGGCCGGCGACGGCAGCGCCATCGCGGCGCGGATCGCCGCCGACGGGCATGAACGGGTGCTGCATCTGGCCGGCACCACCGTCGCGCCGATGGCGTCGGGCACGCTCCGGATCAGCCGGGTCGCGGTCTACAGCATGGCCAGCCTGCCGCCCGATCCCGCCCTGCCGGACGACGCCGTGGCGGGATCGATCCTGTTGGTCCATTCCCCGCGCGCGGGGGAAAGGCTGGCGGCGCAGTTGCCGGAGGCACGGCGCGCAGCGCTGCACCTCGTCGCGATCAGCCCGGCGGCGCTGGCCGCCTGCGGTCCGGGCTGGGCCAGCGCGCAGGCGCCCGCCCGTCCGCAGGATGACGAGATGCTGGCCCTCGCCCTGCGTTTGTGCGAAGGACATGCGCAATGACGGACGAAAGGGTCAGCATGAGCGACGGGGATGGGGTGGGCAGCACGACCGTGACGCCGCCCCCTGAGCGCCGCCGCAGCCTTTTGCCCATGCTGATCCTGATGCTGCTGGCCTTTGCCCTGGGGGTCGCGCTGACCGTCTGGGCCTGGCCTCAGGTCCAGCGCCGCTGGGGCACGCCGCAGGTTCAGCCCGTCGCCAGCCTGCCCATGCCGGGCGGCTCCATGGCCACCGTACAGCCGCGCCCGCTGACCGCCGATGCGGCGCAGATGCTCGACGGCCGCGTCGTCCAGCTGGAGGAGCGGCTGACCCGCATCACGGTGGAGGCACAGGCGGCGTCGGCCAATGCGGCGCGCGCCGAAGGGCTGCTGGTCGCCTTCGCCGCGCGGCGCGCGCTCGATAATGGCGCGCCGCTCGGCTATATCGAAGGGCAGTTGCGGCTGCGTTTCGGTCAGGCGCAGCCCCGCGCCGTCGCCACCATCATCAATGCCGCGCGCGAACCGGTGACGCTGGAGGATCTGCGCGCCGGGCTGTCCGATATCGGCCATGCGCTGACGACGCCGCCCGCCGATGCGGGCTGGTGGACGGCGCTGGAGCATGAGGCGCGCGCGCTGGTCACGATCCGCAAGGCGTCCACGCCCTCGCCCCGGCCCGAGGCGGCCTATGACCGTGCGCTGCGCTATCTCGCCGGGGGGCGGGTAAGCGCCGCGCTGGCCGAGGTGGAACATATGCCGGGCCGGTCCGTTGCCGAACGCTGGGTGCAGATGGCCCGGCGCTACATGGAAGCCCGCCGCGCACTCGACCTGATCGAGACCGCCGCGATCCTGGAACCGCGCACCCTGCGCAGCACGGAGGGCGCGCCGGTCGCCCAGACATCGCCGCTCGCGCCCTGAACCCCTGTCACAAACGACGAATCGTTGATCCCGTGAGTTGAAACCGATGGACGTGTCGGGCGTTTGTCACGACAATGTCATCTTTTCCGCTCCGGCACGCCGGTGCGGGGTCCAGGGATATTCGTCGTCGTGCCGCCTTACGCCCAATCTGTCAGCACATTCTGGAAGGATCGCCTCGCGCCGGGGCCACGCGCTGCCGCGCTTCCTCCGGTGCAACAGTTGCTGGGCAATTTGTCGGTGCCCTTCGACCTCGCGCGGACGAAAGCGCAGGCGGCGATGCTGGCCGACGGTATGCGCGGCGACGGGCGCAGCATCTTGCTCATACCCGGCCTGCTGGCGTCGGAACAGCGCATGGGCTGGCTGCGCGATATCCTGGCCGCCGCCGGTTATGATGCCCATGACTGGGGGATGGGGCGCAATTTCGGTCCGAAACCCGACAGTCTCGACCGGATCGACCGCTGCGTCGACGCGATCCGCGAGAAGAGTGGCGGCCCGGTGACGCTCGTCGGCTGGAGCCTGGGCGGCCTCTATGCCCGCGAATATGCGAAGTTCGCTTGCGCCAAGGTCGGCGGCGTGGTCACGATGGGCACGCCCTTCTCCGGCGACCCGCGCGCCAACCATGCCTGGCGCCTCTATCAGCTCGTGTCGGGCTTCCCGGTCGACCGCCCGCCCTTTCCCTGCACCCGCGAGGAAAAGCCGCCAGTGCCGACCGTTGCGCTCTGGTCGCGACGCGACGGCGTGATCCTGCCGGAATGCGCCAGGGGGCGCGCTGGCGAGCGCGACCGCGCGATCGAGGTCGACTGCACCCATATGGGCTTCGCCGCCGCACCCGAAGGCATCGCCGCCGTCGGCAAGGCGCTGGAGGCGATCCGGTCCTGAACGCGACCGCCGGTGGCGCCTTATCGGCCCAACCGCGCCAACGCTTCGTCCCGCCCGATCAGCGGCAATAACTGCGCCATGTCCGGCCCATGATCCAGCCCGGTGAGCGCCCGGCGGAGCGGCAGGAACAATGCCTTGCCCTTGCGCCCCGTCTCGTCTTTCAGCGCCCCGGTCAACGTGCGCCAGATTTCGGCGTCGAAGGGCGCGTCCGACAGGATGCGATGCGCGGCGGCGAGGAAATCGCGATCCGCCGCGTCCGGTGACGGCGCGTCGAACGGCCCGGTGACGATGCGCCACCAGTCGGCTGCGCCCGCGACCGTCTCCAGATTGGGGCGGATCGCGGCCCAGGCGGCTTCATCGACGCCTGCGGGCAGCCGATCGGCGACGGCGTCGTAGGGCAGGAGATGGACGATCTTCTGGTTCAGGCTTGCCAGTTCGCCCTCGTCGAAGCGCGCGGGCGCGCGGCCGAAATGACCGAAGTCGAAACTGTCGATCAGTGGCTGCATGTCCGCAAACGGCTCGACGGGCATCGAACTACCCAGCCGCGCCAGCAGAGACGCGATCGCCATCGGCTCCAGCCCGATCTCGCGGAAATGGGCGACGCCCAGCGATCCCAGCCGCTTGGACAGCTTGCCTTCGCTGCCGGTCAGCAGCGCCTCATGCGCGAACTGCGGCAGCGACGCGCCTAGCGCGGCGAACATCTGGATCTGGGTTGCGGTGTTGGACACATGATCCTCGCCGCGCAGCACATGGGTGACGCCCATGTCGACATCGTCGATGACCGATGGGAGCATGTAGAGCCAGCTGCCGTCGGCGCGGCGGATGACGGGATCGGACAGCAATCTGGGATCGAAGCGCTGCTCGCCCCGGATCAGGTCGGTCCAGACGATCGGCCGGTCATGGTCCAGTTTGAAACGCCAGTGCGGCGTGCGGCCTTCTGCTTCATGGGCCGCGATCTGGTCGGCGGTCAGCGACAGTGCGGCGCGGTCATAGACGGGCGGCAGCCCGCGGCCGAGCAGGATCTTGCGGCGCAGGTCCAGTTCCTGGCTCGTCTCATAGGCCGGATAGACATGGCCGGACGCCCTGAGCGCCTCGAACCGCGCCTCATAGAGGGCGAAGCGCTCGGACTGCTTCTCCTCGCCGTCCTGGTTGAGGCCGAGCCAGGCCAGGTCCGCCTTGATCGATTCGGCATATTCGGGGCGCGAACGCTCCAGGTCGGTATCGTCCAGACGCAGCAGGAAGCGGCCGCCGGACTTCCTCGCCCACAGCCAGTTGTGGAGCGCGGCGCGGATATTGCCGACATGGAGATGGCCGGTCGGAGAGGGGGCGAAGCGGGTGATGACGGTCATGAATATCCCTACGCCGTTCGCCCTGAGCCTGTCGAAGGGCTGCACTTTTTTTCAAGAAAGAACAGGGCTTCGACAGGCTCAGCCCGAACGGTCTTCAAACTCAGATGGTCCGAAAACCGTTGGTGATCGGATAGCGGCGGTCGCGGCCGAAATTGCGGATGCCCAGCTTCACGCCCGGCGGCGACTGGCGGCGCTTATATTCGGCGATATAGAGCAGCCGCTCGATCCGCGCGACAGTCTCCTTCTCGAAGCCGCGCCCGACCAGTTCGTCGACCGACAATTCCTCCTCGACCAGGCCGTAGAGGATCGGATCCAGTATCTCATAGGGCGGCAGGCTGTCGTCGTCGCGCTGGTTGTCGCGCAATTCGGCGCTCGGCGGCTTGGTGATGACGCGCTCGGGCATCACCGGACCGGCCGGGCCATAGCCAAGCCCAAGCGACGGCACATTCTCGTTGCGCCAGCGGCACAGGTCGAAGACGGTCGTCTTGTAGGCGTCCTTCAGCACCGAATAGCCGCCCGCCATGTCGCCATAGATGGTGGCATAGCCGACCGACATCTCGCTCTTGTTGCCGGTGGTGAGCAGCATATGGCCATATTTGTTGGACAGGGCCATCAGCGTCACGCCCCGGATGCGCGACTGGATATTCTCCTCGGTCAGGTCGCGCGCACGGCCCTCGAAGACGGAGGCGAGCATCGTGTCGAACGCCGCGACGGCGGGTTCGATCGGGATGCTGTCATACCGGACGCCGAGCAGGCGCGCGCACGCGACCGCATCGTCCAGGCTCTCCTGGCTCGTGAAGCGCGACGGCATCATCACGCACCACACGCGGTCGGCGCCCAGCGCATCGACCGCGACGGCGGCGGAGAGCGCCGAATCGATGCCCCCTGAAAGCCCCAGCACCACGCCCGGAAAGCGGTTGCGGTTCACATAGTCGCGCAGGCCCAGCACCATGGCGTTGTAGATGTCGGCCGGGCGGTCATCCAGTTCATGCTTTTCGCCGGGCAGGCAGACCCACTGGCCGTCCCACTTTTCCCAGCTGGTCAGCACCAGCGCCTCCTCCCAGTCGGGCAATTGCTGCGCCAGGCTGAAATCGGCGTTCATGACGAAGGAGGCGCCGTCGAACACCAGCTCGTCCTGACCGCCGACGCGGTTCAGATAGATGAGCGGCAGGCCGGTTTCGCGCACGCGCGTGCCCGCCACGGCGTTCAGCCGACGATCGTCCTTGTCCACTTCATAGGGGCTGCCATTGGGGCTGATCAATATTTCCGCGCCCTCGGCCCGAAGATGCGCGGTGACGAAGGGAAACCAGATATCCTCGCAGATCGGCACGCCGATCTTCACGCCCCGGAAGTCGATCGGCGCGGGCAGGGGGCCGGGGGCGAACAGGCGCTTTTCGTCGAATGTCCCGTAATTGGGCAACTCGCGCTTCTGCCGGATTGCGGTGACGGCGCCATTTTCCAGCAGCGCGACGACATTGAACAGCACCCCTTGCGAGGCGACGACGGTGCCGACCAGCATCGCCGGGCCGCCATCGGCGGTCTCCTGCGCCAGCCGGTCCAGCTGGTAATTGGCCTGCGTGACCAGCGCGGGCTTAAGCACGAGATCCTCGGGCGGATAGCCGATCAGCTGGAGTTCGGGATAGACGATCAGGTCCGCGCCCCTGGCCCGGTCGCGCCATGCCAGCATGGCGTCGGCATTGGCCTTCAGGTCGCCCACGGACTGGGTCATCTGCGCGAGCGCGATCACGAGTTTGTCGGTCATGTGCCGCGCCCTAGTCCATTTTTAAGGCTGGCGCAAAAGCGCCTTTCCACATCGGACCGGCGCCGCTAAAGGGGCCGCGTTTCGCGCATCGTCACCAATTCGTCACAGGGGTTTTCTTCATGAAACTCATGACCGGCAATTCCAACAAGCCGCTTGCGGCCGCCATCGCCGACTATATCGAAATCCCCCTGACCGACGCCAGCGTCCGCCGCTTTGCGGACGAGGAAGTTTTCGTTGAAATTCATGAGAATGTCCGTGGCGAGGACGTGTTCGTGATCCAGTCGACGGCCTATCCGACCAACGACAATCTGATGGAATTGCTGATCATGATCGATGCGCTCAAGCGCGCGTCGGCCAAGCGAATCACCGCCGTCGTCCCCTATTTCGGCTATGCCCGCCAGGACCGGAAGCCCGGCCCCCGCACCCCGATCAGCGCCAAGCTGGTCGCCAACCTCATCACCACCGCCGGGGCCGACCGTGTCCTCTCGGTCGATCTGCACGCCGGGCAGATCCAGGGCTTCTTCGACATTCCGACCGACAATCTGTTCGGCGCGCCGGTGATGTCGGCCGACATCCAGGCCCGCTTCGGCGACAGGAACATCATGGTCGTGTCGCCTGACGTCGGCGGCGTGGTGCGCGCGCGCGCGCTGGCCAAGCGGCTCGACAACGCCCCGCTCGCCATCGTCGACAAGCGCCGCGAGCGCGCCGGCGAATCCGAAGTCATGAACATCATCGGCGACGTGAAGGGCCGCTTCTGCATCCTGATCGACGATATCGTCGATTCGGCCGGCACGCTCTGCAACGCCGCCGCCGCACTCAAGGCGGCTGGCGCCGAGGATGTCATTGCCTATGTCAGCCATGGCGTGCTGTCGGGCGGCGCGGTCGCCCGCGTCGAGGCGTCGGAGTTGCTGGAACTGGTCATCACCGACTCGATCCAGGGCACCGACGCGGTGATCGGCGCCCAGCGCATCCGCCACCTGCCCATCGCCCCCCTGCTGGGCGAAGCGATCAAGCGCATCGCCGACGAAAGCTCGGTCTCCAGCCTGTTCGACTAGAAGGACATAGGGCTGGCGGCGCCTGTCGGTCGCCAGCCTGTCAGATCGGGGAAGATCTTTCAGCCGTCGGACCGGTTCCGGCGGCTTTTTCGTTGTACCTCAATGCGTCGGGATCAGGATCAGGGGCAGCGCGAACACCAGCGCCAGCCCAGTGATGATCCGCTGGCCGCGCGACACGCCCAGCGGCCGATCGCGCCAGATCATCGGGCAGGCGAGCAGCGCGCAGAGGATCAGCATATTGGCGATCGTCGCCGATCCGCCGACGGGCAGATCCTGCCGCAGGGCGAGGCCCGCGAACAGGCAGATGAAGCTCAATATCCAGCCGACCAGCGCCATGACCATCCCTTTCCGGCCCCAAGCTAGAAGGGCGGGGTTTCGGAAGGCTTAACTGATCGGCACCCAGGGATCATAGCTGCCGAAGCTCCAGACATTGCCCTCCGGGTCGAGCGCGGTATAGCCGCGCCCCGGATAGCCGTCATTGTCGCTCGGCTCCTGCACCACCACCGCGCCTTCGTTGCGGGCATGGAGGCAATGGGCGTCGGGATCGGGCACGACGACATAGACGCACCCCGTCACCCCGCCCAGGTCGCGCGCCGTCGACCAGGTGAAGAGCGATTCGCCTTCCATGTCCTTGACGCTGCCCAGCATCACCATGCCCCGCCCCTGTTCTGGCCCCAGCACCAGTTGCGCATGATGGATGATGCCGGGATCGTGATCGTCGGGATAGACGGCGTGGCGGGTGAAGCCGAAGGCGTCGCACAGAAAGTCGATGGCGGCGGGCGCATCGGCGTAGCGCAGGCAGGGAATCGCGGGCGAACCGGGCATCTTTCCTCTCCCCCCGCATCCGGCTTGTCGGATTCGGGACGCGGCCAGTCTAGCGCAGCCCGTCCCGACGGGCTAGGCGAAGCAGCCATGACGACCCGCGACGACCTGGCCCTTGCCAACCGCCTTGCCGATGCCGCCGCTGCGGCCATCCGCCCCTTTTTCCGCGCCCGCTATGATCTGGAGATCAAGGCGGACAAGTCGCCGGTGACGGAGGCCGATCGCGCTGCCGAAGCCGCGATCCGCGCGATCCTGGAACAGGAACGCCCCGGCGACGGCATCATCGGCGAGGAATATGGATCGGTGCGCGAGGATGCCGAGCGGGTGTGGATTCTCGATCCGATCGACGGGACGCGCAGCTTCATCGCCGGGCGGCCGATCTTCGGCACGCTGATCGCGCTGACCCAGGGCGGCTGGCCGACGATCGGCATCATCGACCAGCCGATCGCGCGGGAACGCTGGGCCGGGATGGCAGGCCAGCCGACGACCTTCAACGGCGCGCCGGTCCGCACCCGCGCGTGCAAGGGACTGGAGGGGGCAGGGATAGCCACCACCAGCCCCCACCTGTTCGCGGATGGCGACGTGCCGCACTATATGGCGCTGGTCGCCGCCGTGTCCGGCGGGTCGCCGCGCCAGGGGCCGGTCTATGGCGGCGACTGCTATAATTATGGCCTGCTGGCGTCGGGCTTTCTCGACATCGTGATCGAATCGGGCCTCCAGAGCTATGACTTCGCCGCGCTGGTGCCGGTGGTCGAGGGCGCGGGCGGCCTGATGTGCGACTGGAATGGCGAGCCGCTGACGGCGGAGAGCGAGGGCCATGTGCTGGCGCTGGGCGATCCGGCGCGGCTGGAGGATGTGCTGGAGGCGATCCATCAGGGCGCGCCTGACCATGCCCATGACCATCATTGATCGCCGCAAACGCCGTACCTGACGGCGGCCACATCCCACAGGATCGCGCCGCCGATTGCCGGGTCACGCCCTGATCGGGCCTCCGATCGACCAGACATGGCCGAACGGATCGATCAGCTGGCCGTAGCGCGCGCCCCAGAACTGATTGTCGAGCGGGAAGCGAACCTTCGCCCCGGCGTCCAGCGCCCGGCTCCACCAGGCATCGGCGTCGTCCACCTCCAGGTGCAGCGTCGTCCCCGCTGGCGGTGGCACCGGTTCGCCCGCCGTCATCTCGTGAAAATGATCGTTCAGCATCAGCGGCCCGTCATTGATGATGAGGTGGGCGTGCATGATCCGCACGCCATCCTCGGCCATGTGCCGGGTCTGCTCGGTCGCGCCGAAGGCGGCCTTGTAGAAATCGATCGCGTCGGCTGCCTTGCCGTCGCCGATGGTGAGATGGGCGGTGACGCCCGGCATGGCGAAGGGAGTCTCGCTCATGGCCCTCTCCTTTTTCGAGTCGGTGTCCGCGCAGGATAAACCCCCGCCATCACGATCAGAAGATGCCCAGGAATTTCCGGTCCTGGCTCTTTTGCTCCTTCCGGCTACCCTTGCCCTTCTCGTCCTTGGCGGTGGTGCCCCGCCCGACATCGTCGCGCGGCTTGCCGCCTCTGGTCCGCTGCGCCTGGGCATCGGCGCCGGCCAGCACCGGGCCGCAGGCCGCAGCCTTGGCGTCGCCGACATCGGCGAAGGCCAGCACCGCCGCGAGCGGACTGGCCGCCACGCCCAATGCCGCCGCCGCGCCGCCGCGCGCCAGCAGTTCGGGGCTGATCACGTCGATGCGGGGCCTGGCGAACCATCCGTTGACGCCGACCGGCGACTGGCCGGAAAACAGGCTGATCTTCTTGCCGTCGGCGCGGAAGACGAGGTCGAGCCTCTCGTTCCGGAACGAAAATCCGCCGCGCCCCAGCATCACATTCTTCTTCGTGTCGATCAGGATCGGGTCCGCCGCCGCCACGCCGTTGCGCACGGTGAAGGCGATGAGGCCGCAGTTGATCTCCACCGGCTGTTTCAGCTTCCCGGCGAACATCTTGGTGACGAAGGTGCCGACATCCAGTTCGGATAGCTGGACATTGCGCGCCCACATCGACCCGGCGGGCAGGATCACCGCGATCCGCCCGTTCGCGCTGCCGAGCGACTCATGCAGCGTGTCGCCCAGCCCGGTCATCTGCACCCGTCCCTTGATGGTGCCGGTGGTGCCCGATTCCTCCACCCCCCAGCGGGCGAGCAGCCTGCCCATGGGCGTCGGCGCCAGGCGGATGTCATAGCGGGTGCGTACCGGCGACCGGCGGGCGTCGATTTCGATGTCGGACGCGACATGGCCGCCCGACATGTCGAAGGTCAGCGGCGACAGGGTCAGCAGGCTGCGGTCCAGCTTTACCGTCACCGCCGCGTTGGCGATGGGGACATTGGGGGCGCGGATGGTGCGGACGGCATAGCGGACATTGGCGTCGAAATTGCGGATCGCCTCCACCCGCAACGGCGCGTCGGGCAGGATGCGCGGCGCGCCGCCGACCGTCTCGATCGCGCCGTCCGCGCCCTGCGCTTCCAGCCGCTGCGGATCATAGCCGATGAAGGGGCCGACATCGACGATGTCGAGCGTCCGGGTGACGAGGTCGGCGTCGATCAGCAGGCGGTTCTTCGGCAGCGACACGGTCATCCGCCCGGCCAGGTCGCTGTCGCCGAACCGGCCCTTCAGATGGGTGAAGCGCCATTCCTCCCCGGCCTTGGTCAGCGCGGAGGTGAAGCGATAGCGCCGCGTGTCGGGAATGGCGACGCCCAGGAAATCGAACAGCAGGCTCAGATTGGGACCGGTCGTCACCAGCCGCAGGTCGCTCCCCTCCAGCTCGGTCGCGCCCGGCAGCGATCCGCTCACCTCCAGCACCGTCGCCCCCGCCACCGCGCGCAGGGCCAGGCTGTTGCGGCCGCCCGTCATCGTCTCGTTGGGCGACAGCAGCCCGCCCGTCAGGGTGAAGGGCCGGTCGCGCATCGTCCCGTCGCCCGCAAAGCGCAGGTCGCTGGCAAAGCGCGTATCCCGCGCCTTCGCCGTCTCGAACCGGATGTCGGTCGCCAGCTGCATCACCGGGTCGCGATAGCGCAGCGTCGTGCCCGCCAGCAGCGCGCGACGGATCAGCGGCAGGGTGATCGGCTCGCCCTTGCGATCGGGATCGCCCAGCGTCCATGTATTATGCTGCCGGTCGCGCGACCATTCCAGGTCGGCGGCGGCGTTGCGCAGTTCCAGCCAGGGCAGGCGATAGCGGTCGCCGAAGATCAGGCTGAGCGGCGCGATCCGCATGTCGATAAGGTCGGCGTGGAACAGATCCGGGCGGCTCGCCCAGGGCAGGTTGGCGATGCGCAGCCCTTCGGCCCGGAACTTGATGGCGATCGGCGCGAAATAAAGCTGGAAATCGCCGCCGACGCGCACCTGCCGCTCCAGCTGGCCGGTCATCACGCGTTCGAACGGCGCTTTCAGGAACCGCCCCTTGGTGATGAACAGGATCAGCCAGAGCGCGAGGATCAGGCCGATGATCCAGAGCAGGACACGCGCCGCCAGCGGCAGGCGGCGCCAGCGATCCCGCCCGCGTCGGGCGTGATCGCGCCAGCCGGGAGGGGGCGGGGAAGGGGCGGCGTCGGCCATGGCACGGCATCAACGCGGCCCTGTCATTTTGGCTCCGAATCGCTTGCTTTTGCGGGCTTGCCCGACTATGGGCCGCCCTTCGCGATATTCAGTGA
The DNA here is from genome assembly GCF_029590555.1 of Sphingobium sp. V4. Lineage (NCBI taxonomy): Bacteria > Pseudomonadati > Pseudomonadota > Alphaproteobacteria > Sphingomonadales > Sphingobiaceae > Sphingobium > Sphingobium sp. V4. The sequence continues at coordinate 3,161,622 of NZ_CP081001.1, forward strand.
GACCGCCCGGCTAACTAGGGCTGCCGTGGCTGTCTGTAATCGTCGCGCTGCAAAAGGAGACGAAAATGCCCAAGATGAAGACCAAGAGCGGTGTGAAGAAGCGCTTCAAGTTCACCGCCACCGGTAAGGTCAAGCACGGCGTCGCTGGCAAGCGTCACCGCCTGATCAGCCACAACGCCAAATATATTCGCCAGAACCGCGGCACCAGCGTGCTGTCGGATTCGGATGCCGGTCACGTGCGCCTCTGGGCGCCGTACGGCCTTAAGTAAGGAGGCCTGACCCATGGCACGTGTCAAGCGTGGTGTAACCACGAAGGCGAAGCATAAGCGGATTCTGCAACAGGCGAAGGGCTATTATGGCCGTCGCAAGAATACGATCCGTATCGCCCGCCAGGCCGTCGAAAAGGCCGGCCAGTACGCTTATCGCGACCGCAAGGTCAAGAAGCGCACCTTCCGTGGCCTCTGGATCCAGCGCATCAACGCGGGTGTCCGCGCCGAAGGCCTGACCTATTCGCAGTTCATGCACGGCCTGAAGCTGGCCGGCGTGGAGCTGGACCGCAAGGTTCTGGCCGACATTGCGATGCACGAAGGCGAGGCGTTCAGCGCCATCATCGCCCAGGCGAAGGCTGCGCTGCCCGCAGCCTGAGCAGACTGATCGCAAGATCGTCAAAAAGGGCGCCGGGGCAGATGCCTTCGGCGCCCTTTCTGTTTTTCCGGCCAATCCCGTTCGGGCTGTTCTGACAAGTCATTTGCCTTGTCAGGAAAGCCCCGCACTCTCTTGAAGAGAAGAGCAGCCCTTCGACAGGCTCAGGGTGAACGGAGTTGCATTGCGAGCCTGCGACTGGAGGGCCATCCCATGTCGCTTCATCTCTGGTGGTTGTACATTACGGCGGTTTTCCTGATCTCGGCCACGCCGGGACCGAACATGCTGCATGTGATGACGCAGAGCATCGCTCATGGCCCGCGCAAGGCGCTGGCGACCATGGCCGGCCTGATGAGCGCGGTGCTGCTGTGCCTGATCGCCTCCGCGCTGGGCTTGGGCGCGTTGCTCAAGGCGTCGCCGCGCCTGTTCGATGTGCTGCGCTATGCCGGTGTCGCCTATCTCGTCTGGCTGGGGATCAAGGCGTGGCGCGCCCCCGTGGGTGGCGGCGGCGCGCAGGCGACGAGCATCCGCTCGGCCCGCGCCCTCTATGGCACGGGCCTGTTGACGGGCCTGTCCAATCCCAAGCTCATCATCTTCGCCGCCGCGCTCTTCCCCCAGTTCATCGACCTCAACCGCCCCTTCTGGCTCCAGTTGGCGATCCTGATCGTCAGCTTCGTGGCCATCGAGTTCGGCTGGCAGTGCGTCTATGCGCTGGGCGGCCTGCGCCTCGCCCGCTGGCTGGCGCCTGCCAACCGGCAGCGCCTGTTCAACCGCGGCACCGGCCTGCTCTTCATAGGCTTCGGCGGCGCTTTGCTGGGCGCGCGGGCTTAAGCCACAAGCGTCCGTCATTCCCGCGAAGGCGGGAATCCATCTCCGGACCAAGCCTATGCAAAGAGACTTTGATCCAACCGTCTACATCATCGCCAGTCATCGGAATGGCACACTTTACGGTGGTATCACGTCAAATCTGCTAAAGCGTCTCCATGAACATCGTTCAGACTTGATCGATGGCTTCACGAAAGACTACGGCGTGCATCGTCTGGTCTGGTTCGAAAGCGGCGGATCGATGGAAGAGGCAGTCCGCCGCGAGAAGCAGATCAAGACGTGGAACAGGAATGGACGATCAACCTGATCGAGCGGGCCAATCCCGATTGGCGTGATCTCGCCATCGATCTGGGGTTCGAGCCATTGGAAAGCCGGCGTGTCGATTGAGCGCCATGATATTGGGACAGGCCGGGAGATGGATTCCCGCCTTCGCGGGAATGACAGGGCTATGACCGAAATTAGCGCATTGAAAGCCGGCCTGATCGCCGACATCGCCGCCGCCGACACGCTCGACGGGCTGGAGGGGCTGCGCGTGGGGGCGCTGGGCAAGAACGGGGTCGTGACCGGCCTTTTGAAGACGCTCGGCCCCATGTCGCCGGAGGAGCGGCTGGAGAAAGGCCCGCCGATCCAGGATTTGCGCGAGTCTGTCACCGCCGCGCTGGCGGAGCGGAAGGCCGCGCTGGAGCAGGCCGCGCTCGACGCCCGGCTCGCGTCGGAACGGATCGACATGACGCTGCCCGCGGACATCGGCCCGCAGGGATCGGTCCACCCGGTCAGCCAGGTCATGGACGAACTGGCGGAAATCTTCGCGGACCTGGGCTTTGCGGTCGCCACCGGGCCGGAGATCGAGGACGACTGGCACAATTTCACCGCGCTCAACATCCCCGAGACGCACCCGGCGCGCGCCATGCACGACACCTTCTATTTCCCCGATGAAGAGGGGCAGAAGAAGATGCTGCTGCGCACCCATACTTCGCCGGTGCAGATCCGCACCATGATGACGCAGGAGCCGCCGATCCGCATCATCGCGCCCGGCCGCGTCTATCGCAGCGACTCCGACGCGACCCACACGCCGATGTTCCACCAGATCGAAGGGCTGGTGATCGACAAGGGCATCACGCTCGGCCATCTCAAATGGACGCTGGAAACCTTCCTCAAGGCGTTCTTCGAGCGCGAGGACATCGTCCTGCGCCTGCGCCCGAGCTATTTCCCGTTCACCGAACCCTCGGTCGAGGTCGATGTCGGCTACACCCTGACCAATGGCCAGCGCGTGATCGGCGGCGACGGCGACGCGCTCGGTGGCGGCTGGCTGGAAGTGCTGGGCAGCGGCATGGTCAACCGCCGCGTGATCGAGGCGTGCGGCCTTGACCCCGACGAATGGCAGGGCTTCGCCTTCGGCACCGGGGTCGATCGCCTCGCCATGCTCAAATATGGGATGAACGACTTGCGCGCTTTCTTCGACGGCGACCTGCGCTGGCTCAAACATTATGGCTTCTCAGGCCTCGACGTACCCACGCTGAGCGGAGGAGTGGGCGCATGAAGTTCACCCTGAGCTGGCTCAAGACGCATCTCGCCACCGATGCGGACCTGCCCACCATCCTCAAGACGCTGAACGCGATCGGCCTGGAGGTCGAGGGCGTCGAGAATCCTGCGGAGAAGCTGGGCGCCTTCAAGATCGCCAGGGTGCTGACCGCCGAACGCCACCCGCAGGCCGACAAGTTGCAGGTTCTGACCGTCGACCATGGCGACGGCACGCCGCTCCAGGTCGTGTGCGGCGCGCCCAACGCGCGCGCGGGCCTGATCGGCGTGTTCGGGGTCGAGGGCGCGGTGGTCCCGGCCAATGGCATGGTCCTGAAAAAGACCGCGATCCGGGGCGTCGAATCCAACGGCATGATGTGTTCCACGCGCGAGCTGGAACTGGGGGACGATCATGACGGCATCATCGAACTGCCGGGCGACGCCCCGGTGGGGCAGGTCTACGCCAGCTGGGCGGGCCTCGACGATCCGGTGATCGACGTCGCCATCACGCCGAACCGGCAGGACTGCATGGGCGTGCGCGGCATCGCGCGCGATCTGGCGGCGGCGGGCCTTGGCACATTGAATGCCATCATCGTCCCGACCGTCGCGGGTGTCGGCCCCGGCCCCGATGTGCGGACGGATGACGAGGATGGCTGCCCCGCCTTCTTCGCCCGCACCGTGCGCGGGGTGACCAACGGCCAGTCCCCCGAATGGATGAGCAAGCGGCTCAAGGCGATCGGGCAGAAGCCGATCAGTGCGCTGGTCGACATCACCAACTATATCATGATCGACCTCGGCCGCCCGCTCCACGTCTATGACATGGCGACCCTCAAGGGCGGCCTCGTCGCGCGCAAGGGCAGGCCCGGCGAGCAGGTGCTGGCGCTCAACGGCAAGAGCTACACGGTCGATGACGGCATGACCGTCATCGCCGACGATGAGGCTGTCCACGATATCGGCGGCATCATGGGCGGCGAACATTCGGGCGCGCAGGACGCCACGACCGACGTGCTGATCGAATGCGCCTATTTCACGCCGGAACGGATCGCCGTGACGGGCCAGAAGCTGGGCCTCACGTCCGACGCGCGCGGCCGGTTCGAGCGCGGCGTCGATCCTGCCTTCCTCGACGATGGCCTGTCGATCGCGACCAGCCTCGTCGTGGCCCTGTGCGGCGGCACGCCCAGCGAAGCGACCCGAGCGGGCGCGCCGCCGGTCGCGGCCAGGATCGTCAGCTATGATCCGGGCCAGTGCCTCGCGCTCGCCGGCGTGGACGTCCCCGCGGCCGAGCAGCGCCGCATCCTGGAAAGCCTGGGCTTCACCGTCACTGGCAGCGACGGCGGCGTGGACTATCAGGATGGCGTGCCGGTGAGCGTCGCTGCCGACTGGGTCATCGCCGTGCCGAGCTGGCGCCGCGACGTCGACGGCTGGCCCGACATCGTGGAAGAAGTGGTGCGGATCGTGGGCCTCGACCATGTGCCCTCCACCCCGTTGCCGCGCGTGCCGGGCGTCGCCCGGCCGACCGCCACGCCCGAACAGCTGGTCGAGCGCAGGGTGCGCCGCACCGCTGCCGCCCGCGGCCTTGCCGAAGCGATCAACTGGTCCTTCATCTCCGAAAAGGAAGCCGCCGCTGTGGGCGGGGGCGACTGGATGCTGGCGAACCCCATCTCCGAAGACCTCAAGGTCATGCGCCCCTCGCTGCTGCCCGGCCTGCTGTCGGCGACCAGGCGCAATATCGATCGCAGCGCCACGTCGGTCCGCCTGTTCGAGTTGGGCCGGCGCTATTTCAGGCAGGGCGAGCGGGCGACCGTCGGCTTCGTGCTGGCGGGCGAGAAAACGGCCCGCAACTGGCAGAGCGGCAAGGCGCAAGCCTTCGACGCCTTCGATGCGAAGGCTGAAGTGATCGCGCTGCTCGCCGCCGCCGGCGCGCCGGTCGCCAACCTCCAGAGCTTCGGTGACGCGTCCGCCGCCTATCACCCCGGCCAGTCGGGCACGCTGCGGCTGGGTCCGAAGGTCGTGCTCGCCGAATATGGCGTGCTCCACCCGTCGCTGGCAAAGCAGTTCGGCCTTGCGGGGGCCATCGTCGCGGGCGAAATCTTCCTCGACGCCATTCCGGGCAAGCGCAAGACGGGCTTCATGCGCGCGCCCTATGCGCCGCCCGCGCTTCAGGCGGTGAAGCGCGACTTCGCTTTCCTCGTACCCGAAACCGTCGAGGCCGATGCGCTGGTCCGCGCGGTCCGGGGCGCGGACAGGAAGAGCATCATCGACGCTCGCCTGTTCGACCTTTTTGTCGGGCCGGGCGTGGAGGAGGGACACAAGTCGCTCGCCATCGAAGTGACGCTGCAACCGGGCGAGAAGAGCTTTTCCCAGGAAGAGCTGGAGGCGATCAGCGCCGCCGTGGTCAAGGCCGCGCAGAAGCTGGGCGCGTCGCTGCGGGGCTAGGCCCAAGCCCCGTTCGCGTCGAGCGACGTCGGGAGGCGGATAGGCGCGCTGGCCGCCTCCCCGACAGGCGCGAAGCCAACTAGGTCGGCTATTTCTTCTCGCCGTCCTTCTCGTCCTTCTTCGCCTCCTTCGCCACGGGCGGCGGCGTGATCGGCGCGATCTTGCACCCCTTCGCGCTCGCCAGCCCGCGCAGATAGCCGCGCCGCGCGATGCCCGCCGTCACCGCCGCCTGCAACCGGCGCTCGGCCGGGGCCGCGCCGCTGATCTCGCGCACCAGCCCGCGGAAGGGGATCAGCGAATTGACGATGGTCTTGCCGACCGCCTCGGCGATCTTGCCGGTGCGATTCTCGTTGGCCTGCCGCCCGATCGTGAAATCCTCGCCCAGAACGGCGTTGAGTTCGCCCAGGGCGCCATTCAGCCCCTTGCAGGTCCGGCTGGCCGGCGCGGCATAGGGGTTGTCCACCGCCTTGAGCAGCACCGGCGGTATCTCGTCCTTGTCGATCCCGATGTCGCGCGCGGGTTGGGTGGCGATCTTGCCCGCCTTGTCCAGGGTTTCGTCACGGGGCTTGTCCTGTTCCTGCGCCAGGGCGGTGCCCGACAGCAGCAGCGACAGGGTGATGGCGATCATGGTTCGGTGCATTATGGTCCTCCGACCGCCCAAACCTGTGGCAGGGAGGATCGGTTCCCCCGCCGAAACGATCAGGGGGAGGAGACACCTGCCGATCAGGACGTTATGCGAAGGACGCACCCCGCAGGAGGCCCGCTTGTCCGACACCCGCATCGCCATCGCATCGGAAATTCTCTCCGCCGAGATAGACCCGCTGGGCGCCGAACTCTGGTCGCTTCGGGACGCGCAGGGTCGCGATCTGATGACCGATGCCGATCCCCGATGGTGGACCGGCCATGCGCCCCTGCTCTTCCCCTTCGTCGGCCGGTCGCGCGGCGATGCCTACCGGCTCGACGGGCGCGAATATCCGATGCCGCAGCATGGCTTCGCCCGCCGCCGCGATTTCGCGCTGGTCGATCGCGACGCGGGCAGGGCGCTGTTCCGGCTGGAGGCGGACAGCGATTCGCGCGCCATCTATCCGTTCGACTTCCGGCTCGACATGGGCTTTGCTGTTGAGGGCGCGACCTTGCGGATGACAGCCACCGTCAGCAACCGGGGGGAGGCGGACATGCCCTTTTCCTTCGGCTATCATCCCGCCTTCGCCTGGCCGCTCCCCTATGGCGGCGCGGCGGCCGATCATCGCATTACCTTCGAACGGCCCGAACCCGCCCCGATCCGCAAGGTCGGCGACGAACCCGGCCTCATCGCCCGCGACTCCGTGCCCTCCCCGGTCGAGGGCGACACGCTCGTCCCCACTCATGCGATGTTCGAGGGCGACGCGCTGATCTGGGATGATCTCGCCAGCCGCTCGCTGACCTGGGGTGCGCCCGGCCACCCGCACCTGCGGATCGACTTCCCCGACACCCCCTGGCTCGGCCTGTGGCAAAAGCCCGGCGCCCATTATCTGTGTGTCGAACCCTGGGCCGGCATGGCCGACCTCGTGGGCTTCGACGGGGATGTCTGGGACAAGCCGGGCATCATGGCGCTGCTGCCCGGCGACTCCCGCAGCTTCCGCATGGACGTGACGCTGGTGGGGGATGGGGCGGGCGTCTAACGCGCGACTCGCTTTGGGCGCAAAAATCCCTATATGGGCGCGCCATGACCATCCCATCCCGCCGCACCTTCGCGATCATTTCCCACCCGGACGCCGGCAAGACCACGCTGACCGAAAAGCTGCTGCTGGAAGGCGGCGCGATCCACCTTGCGGGCGAGGTGAAGGCGCGCGGCGCCAATCGCCGTGCCCGCTCCGACTGGATGAAGATCGAGCAGCAGCGCGGCATCTCCGTCACCTCTTCGGTCATGACGTTCGAGCGGACCCGCGATGGCGAGACGATCACCTTCAACCTGCTCGACACGCCGGGCCACGAGGATTTCTCGGAAGATACCTATCGCACCCTGACTGCGGTCGACTCTGCCGTCATGGTCATCGACGCAGCCAAGGGCATCGAGCCGCAGACCCGCAAATTGTTCGAGGTCTGCCGCCTGCGCAACGTCCCCATCATCACCTTCGTCAACAAGGTCGACCGCGAGGGCCGCGAGATTTTCGGCCTGCTCGATGAAGTCGCCGACCAGCTCCAGCTCGATGTCTGCCCGATGAGCTGGCCCGTCGGCATGGGCACCGATTTCGAGGGCATCTACGATTTCGCCACTAACCGCTTGCGCCAGCCGACCGGCCCTTCGCGCGAGTTTGAGGGCAAGGAGCAGGTCTTCACCGGCCTCGACGATCCGAAGCTGGCCGATGTCCTCTCGGAACGGGGACTGGAAAAGCTGCGCGAGGAGGCGGAGCTGGCGCAGGGGGGCTATGCCGAATTCGACCTTGGCCGCTACCGCCATGGCGACCTGACCCCGGTCTATTTCGGGTCGGCGCTCAAGCTGTTCGGTGTCACCGAACTGATCGACGCGCTGTCGGCCCATGCGCCGCCGCCCCGGTCGCAGCCTGCCGAACCTGCCGCCGTCGAACCGGAACAGAGCGAAGTCACCGGCTTCATCTTCAAGGTGCAGGCCAATATGGACCCGATGCACCGCGACCGCATCGCCTTCATGCGGCTCGTTTCGGGCAAGTTCCGCCGCGGCATGAAGCTGACCCCCAGCGGAAGCGGCAAGCCGCTCGCCGTCCATTCGCCGATCCTCTTCTTCGCGCAGGACCGCGAACTGGCGGACGAGGCTTTTCCCGGCGACATCATCGGCATCCCCAACCATGGCGCGCTGCGCGTGGGTGACACCCTGTCGGAAAAGCCCGGCCTGCGCTTCACCGGCCTGCCAAATTTCGCGCCCGAAATCCTGCGCCGCGTGGCCTTGAAAGACCCGACCAAGACCAAGCAGCTGCGCAAGGCGCTGGACGACCTCAGCGAAGAGGGCGTAATCCAGGTCTTCTACCCCGAAATCGGCAGCAACTGGATCGTCGGCGTCGTCGGCCAGCTCCAGCTCGAAGTGCTGATCTCGCGCCTCGAAGCCGAATATAAGGTGGCGGCGGGCCTCGAACCTTCGCCCTTCGACACCGCCCGCTGGATCAGCGGGGACGAGGCGGCGGTCAAGGAACTGGCGTCCTATAATGGCGCCAACATGGCCCGCGACCGCGACGGCAATCTCGTATTCATGGCCCGCAGTGCCTGGGACATCGGCTACCAGCAGGAACGCCATCCCAAGGTGAAGTTCAGCGCGACCCGCGAACGATAAACCCTATTCGTGCTTCACGAGCATGACTGGGCGGCATTGCTTCCGTCCAGTCATGAATGGCGCAATCTCGTTCAGCTGTCTATTTCGCTGTCGGCTTGCACCCAGTCGCGCCGCAGCGCCCGGCCCGCCAGCGCCATGAACAGGCCCGCGAGCAGGTAGAAGCCCAGCGCCGCGACGATCGCGTAGCGCAGCGCTTCCTGCCCATAGGCGGGCGTCAGCGCGTCGGACAGGTTGCCGACCGCCCAGCTTCCCAGCCCCAGCCCGACCAGATTGTTGATCAGCAGGAAGCAGGCCGCCGCGCTGGCGCGCATATGGGCGGGCACCAGATGCTGGACAGCCGTCAGCACCGGGCCGAGCCATACATAGACCAGCGCCTGCGGGATCAGGAACAGGGCGAAGGCGACGGTCACGCTGCCCGACAGTACGCCCGCCACGAACAGCGGCATCCCCACGACATAGCTGACCGCCGGCACCCAGGCATAATAGGCCTTGTCCCTGCCGCCCAGCCGGTCGCCCAGCCATCCGCCCAGCAGCACGCCCGCCACCCCGCCGATCAGCAGTAGCGCGCCCAGAAACTGGCCCGCGCCGATCAGGTCCAGGCCGAAGCTGCGCATCAGCAGGCTGGGCAGCCAGAAGGCGACGCCATAGCCGCACATCGAACTGCACGCCGCCCCCAGCGCCAGCATCCAGAAGCTGCGCTTGGCGGCGAGGATGCCGAACACCGCGCTGACCGGCACGGCATCGCCCGCCTGGGCGGGCCGCGCCGGCTCGCGCACCACGAGGCGGAAGATCGGCGCGATCAGGATGCCGAGCAGTCCGACCGCGATGAAGGCCGTGCGCCATTCCACGGTCTGCGCGATATAGCCGCCCAGCAGCGCGCCCCCGGCGGACCCCAGCGGGATGCCGAGCGAATAGATGGACAAAGCGCGGGCGCGCTGATGCTGGGGGAAATAGTCGGAGATAACGGCATAGGACGGGGCGACGCCGCCCGCCTCGCCCACGCCCACGCCGATGCGGAACAGGAACATCTGCGTGAAGCTGCCCGCCACCCCGCACAGCGCGGTGAAGCCGCTCCAGACGGCGAGGCTGACGGTGATGACCCAGGTGCGGCTGGTCCGGTCGGCCAGCAGCGCCAGCGGGATCGCCAGCGTCGAATAGAGCAGGGCGAAGGCGATCCCGCCCAGCGCCCCGAGTTGCGTGTCGTTCAACTCCAGCTCCGCCTTGATCGGCCCGGCCAGGATGCCCAGTATCTGCCGGTCGAGGAAGTTGAACGTGTAGACCAGCAGCAGCATCGCCAGCACGACGCTTGAATAGACTGGACCACGATAGGCGGGGGAAGGGGGGAGTCGATCGGTCATGCCTGCTTCCTAGACCAACTTCAATCGACAGGCTTCAGGATCAGAACGCGACCATGCCCGTCAGGCATAGCTGCGGCGGATTGCCGTCGAAGGCGGTCCGCCTGCCTTCCTTGCCCGGCAACGGGGCGGGGAACCAGGCGCTGTCGTTGATGATCGCCCAGGTCACGGGCTGTGACGAAAGGAAGACATGAACGTCTTTCTGGGGCTGCGCTACGGTGTCTGGGATAGCAGTCGGCCGGCCGAGAAAGTGGCGGCCATCGCCGACGCCCTTGTCGAGCGCCGGATCGGCACAAGGCGGTGCGTCTCGATCCGGCGGCATGGAGCGCGTCAGGCCGCGCACCAGTCGATGGGCCGCGCCGACCAGGGCCGGGCATGACCCTTCAGGATCATCAGTTCGCCCAGCGACACGCCGTCGCGGGTCAGGATGCGCGCGGAGGGATCGGCATCGGCAGGGTCGGGGCGTGCGTCGAAGGCGCCGCCGTTCATCATCGCCGCGAGCGCTATGCGGCCCTGCTCTGCGCGCCGGGCTTCCAGCGGGCATCGGGCGTTCGTCCGGGCGGGGACGCTGATGTCGGAGAGATGATAGCGATGCCCGCGCCAGGCATAGGCATCCGCGGCCAGTACGCACGCGTCGCCGCGCAGATCATCACAGAGCGCGAATCGATCCGAGATGCTGGCAGTGCCGGCCCGGCGGGCCGTTTCCTCGGCGGATGGCAATGCCTGCCCGATGAACGCCGCCGCCAGCATGGCAATCACCAGCACGAGGCATAGAAGCCCGATCGGCAGGACGCGGGTGCGCCTTTCCCGCCGTTCGTTGAGCCAGTTGCCGGGTTCGGCCGGGCGCCGGTCGCCCATTTCATAGAGACTGCGTGCCATGTTTCGCTCCAGGGAAGTCATCGCTCTATCCCCGATCAAGGAAAATTTCGGTTAACCAACTTCGGCGCCCGCGCCTTGACGGGCAGGGCGCGCCATGGTCAAGTCGGCTGGCTGGATCAAGGGAGGCGGCGTGAGCGATACCTGGTTGTATGACGAACATCCCGCGATGTTCCGGGCGCATCCGCTGCTATTCATTCTGCTGCTGCTGTCCGTCGTCGGCATCCTGGCGATCGGGATATGGTGGGTGATGCACAAGGGTGAGCGGCTGGCCCTGTCCGATCGGGAGGTTCTGATGGAGCGCGGCCTGCTGTCCAAGCAGCGGACAGAGGTCGCATTGTCGAGCATCCGGTCGGTGCGGATCACCCAGAGCCTGGGTCAGCGCCTGTTCGGCGTCGGCCATGTCGAGTTGTTCAGCGCCGGCGACGTGGCCGAAATCGCGATCAAGAACATGCCCCGGCCCGACCGCATCCGGGCGATAGCGGCGGCGCGCAACGTGGATCTGCTGCCGCAAAGATAGAAGATTTCATGCAGCCCCTTGACTTGGGCGCATTTATTTCAACGATAGGGATGCCAAAAGGGGGTCGTCAGAACTCCGCTCGCAAGAGGACGCCATGTCAGGAACGACCGTCCGCAAAGGTGTGGACGGCGCTGCTAAAGGGGTGTCGCCATGGTGGGTTTGCGAGTGATGCCGTCCTTGTCGGACCTGACGGCCGAGCAGCGCGCGGACATCCGCCAGGCGTGCGGCTTTGCCTGCGTGCGCTGCGGCGTCACCATCTACCGCTATCTGGGCCTGCCGGACGGACCGGGCGCGACCCTGCTTTGCCCCACCTGCCATGGCCTGGTCGAGGAGGGGCGGCTGACCGCGACCCAGGTGCACAGCTTCCACGCCAACCCGGTGGTGCGCCAGCGTCATTTCGCGCGGGACCGATTGCCTTTTTCCGCCGAGTTGCCGCAACTGATCGTGGGCGGGGCACGGCTGTTGCGCGATACGCCGATTCCCATCACGCTGGATGGCGAACCGATCCTGATGTTCGCGCCGCCCCGGCGCACCAATGGCGCAACGCGGATCAGCGTCCGGCTGGGCGCGGCGGATGGCGAGGCGGAACAGATCATCGACGGCAATGAGTGGAAGCCGGCCAATGGCAGCTGGCATTTCCTGCTGCGCGGCGATCGCTATTCGATGATGGCGACGCGGGGCGATGGCCTGTGCGTGCTGCGCATCGTGGCGCGCAACAGGATCGCGGTGGAACATCTGCGCACGACGATCCGGGGGCGCCGGCTGGAGGTCACGCCCGACTGGCTGGAGATTGACGGCAAGCGCTATGTCGATCGGATCGGCAGCGGGACGCTGATCGGCCTGGAACTATAAGGCCACCAGTCAGGCCAGGGTTACGAAGATTTCCGCTTCGAGCAGCCAGGAGCCGGCGGTTTCTCGCCATTTGGCGGCATAGGTGCCGGATGCGAGCATCCGTCCGCTGTCGGCGGCGATGCCCTGCCACTGGCCCTGCTCCATTGCGACCGGCTCCACTGGCGACACGATGATGCGGTCGGGCGTGCGGCAATAGACCAGCCGGTCGGCCGAAGCGAATTCGCGCTTCCACGCCAGCAGCTGCGCCTTGCGCCCCGTAATCACCGCACTGTCCGACCCGGTGACGAGGATCGCGTCGCGCGCCAGCAGCGGTTCGATAGCCTTGAGGTCGGCATCGGCCAGCGCGCGGTTGAAGGTGGCGCGCGCCATGCGGATGGCGAGGTCTGCGGTCGCGGTCATGCTGCTCATTTTCGGAAGCGGTCGCTACGGGGACGTCGCGAGTTTACCCGCAGCGCGCGGATGTGATGATCATCGCCTCGTCATAGCTGACAGTCAGGCGATCCGGGCGGAAGTCCATGGTCATCGCCGTACCGGGGCCGCCCCAGCGCAGTGTCTTCGCGCCGGACGCCTTGAGCAGCTGCGCGCCGAGGTCCGCGCTCGCCTTCTGCCCGGCGAAGCGGTCCAGGCCATCATGATGACAGGGCCCTTCGGCCGTCGCGGGGGGCGTCGCCGGACCTTGTCCGCTCGCCCCGGCGCAGGCCGTGAGGGGAAGGGCGAGGGTTGCCGCCATCATGCCAAAAGCCGCCTTCCGCATGGTCCTTCTCCCTATTCGGTGCGCGTCATCTTGAGCCGGCCGCCCTTGACCGCGAAGGCGAGGCGGCCTTCGACCAGGTCGACCGCGTCACGGCCGAACTGTTCATAGCGCCAGCCTTCCAGGATCGACAGCCCGTCGCGCACGCCCGCCGCCAGCGCGTCGATATCGTCGCTCCGCGCGATCAGCCGCGCGGCTACGTCGATGTCGCGCGAGCGGATCTTGAGCAGCAGCTTGAGCAGGTCCGCGACCAGCGCGCCGTCCTTGCCCAGCCCAGGCCGCTTGGGATCGCGCTCGGGCATTTCCTCCTTGCCCAGCGGCTTGTGCGCCGCGAGCGCGCTCATGAGGCGCGCGCCGATGTCGTTGGTGCGCCAGGTGGCGGAAAGGCCGCGCACCTTGCCCAGATCCTCCTGGCTGCGGGGCGGATGGCTGGCGATGTCGGCCAGCGTCTCGTCCTTGACGATGCGGCCGCGCGGCAGATTCTTGTCCTGCGCCTCAATCTCGCGCCAGGCGGCCAGCGCCTTCAGGCGGCCCAGCACATCGGCCTTGCGGCTGGCGATGCGGACGCGCTTCCAGGCGTCGGCCGGGTCATTCTCGTAATTGCTGGGGTCGCTGATCCGTTCCATTTCCTGGTCGAGCCAGTCGCCGCGCCCGGTCTTGCGCAACTCGTCCAGCATCTTGGGGAAAATCTGGATCAGGTAGGTGACGTCGCCGATCGCATAGTCGATCTGCCGCTTGTCGAGCGGGCGGCGCGCCCAGTCGGTGAAGCGCGCGCCCTTGTCGAGCTGCACGCCCAGCCAGGCCTCGACCAGATTGCCATAGCCGATCTGCTCGCCCAGACCCAGCGCCATGGCGGCGATCTGGGTATCGAACATGGGATGCGGCGTCTTGCCGGTCAGGTTGTGGACGATTTCTATGTCCTGTCCGCCGGCATGGAAGACCTTGAGCACCTCTTCATTGTCGACCAGCAGGTCGAGCAGCGGCTTCATGTCGAGGCCTGGCGCCTTGGGATCGATCGCGGCCGCTTCATGGGCGTCGGCCACCTGCACCAGGCAGAGGTCCGGCCAATAGCTGTTTTCCCGCATGAATTCGGTGTCGACGGCGACATAGGGGGAGTTCGCGATACGGGCGCAGAAATCGGCAAGGGTCTTGCTGTCGGTAATCAGCGGATGAATTTGCATATGGTCTTCGATCTTATTATGGGCTGGCCCGCTCCCTGCGGGCTCGTCAATGCTTTGACAGGACCGGCCATAGCGGGGCTGCAACAGTTTGTCATTTCCGTAAAACGAAGCTGAAAGATCAAAACGCCATGCACGCCTATCGCACCCATACCTGCGGCGCCCTGACCACGGCCGATGTCGGCAACGAGGTCCGCGTGTCGGGCTGGGTGCACCGCAAGCGCGACCATGGCGGTGTGCTGTTCGTGGACCTGCGCGATCATTATGGCATCACCCAGGTTGTGGCGAAGGCCGACAGCGATCCCTTGATGGCCCTGGAGAGCCTGCGTCTCGAATCCGTGGTGACGATCGAGGGCAAGGTGGTTGCGCGTGCGGCCGAAGCCATCAATCCCCGTATGCCGACCGGCGAGATCGAGATCGTCGCCGACCGCGTGACCATTTTGTCGACCGCGGCGGAATTGCCGCTGCCGGTCGCGGGTGAGCAGGACTATCCCGAGGATATCCGCCTGCGTTACCGCTTTCTCGATCTGCGGCGCGAGACGTTGCACGCGAACATCGTGAAGCGCACGAAGATCATCTCCGACATGCGCCGCCGCATGGAAGGGGCCGGCTTCACGGAATATTCGACGCCGATCCTGACCGCGTCCAGCCCGGAGGGCGCGCGCGACTTCCTGGTGCCCAGCCGCATCCATGCCGGCAAATTCTATGCCCTGCCGCAGGCGCCGCAGCAGTATAAGCAGTTGCTGATGGTCGCCGGTTTCGACCGCTATTTCCAGATCGCGCCCTGCTTCCGCGACGAAGACCCGCGTGCCGACCGCTTGCCCGGCGAATTCTACCAGCTCGACCTGGAAATGAGCTTCGTCACCCAGGAAGATGTCTGGAACACGATGGAGCCGGTGATCGCGCAGGTGTTCGAGGCGTTCGCCGAGGGCAAGCATGTGACCCCGGCAGGCAGCTTCCCGCGCATTCCGCACGCCGAAGCGATTCTGAAATATGGCAGCGACAAGCCGGACCTGCGCAACCCGATCATCATCCAGGACGTGACCGACCATTTCGTCGGGTCGGGCTTCGGCATTTTCGCCTCGCTGGTCGAAAGCGGCAGCGTGATTCGCGCGATCCCGGCGCCGGGCGCCGGCGCAGGCAGCCGCAAATTCTTCGACGACATGAATGTCTGGGCGCGCGGCGAGGGCTATTCGGGCCTTGGCTATATCAACATCAAGGATGGCGTGCCCGGCGGCCCGATCGCCAAGAATCATGGCGAAGAAGCCACCGCGAAGCTGATCGCTGCGCTCGGCCTTGGCCCCAATGACGGCGTGTTCTTCGCGGCGGGCAAGGAATCGCAGGCGGCCAAGCTTGCTGGTCTTGCCCGCATCCGCGTGGGCGAACAGCTCGACCTGATCGACAAGGACCGGTTCGAACTCTGCTGGATCGTCGATTTCCCCTTCTACGAATATGACGAAGACACCAAGTCGATCGACTTCGCACACAACCCCTTCTCCATGCCGCAGGGCGGGCTGGACGCGCTGAACAATCAGGACCCGCTGACGATCAACGCTTTCCAATATGACATGGTCTGCAATGGCTATGAGATCGCGTCGGGTTCGATCCGCAACCAGTCGCCCGAACTCATGGTCAAGGCGTTCGAGAAGGTGGGCCTCAGCCAGCAGGATGTGGAGGAACGTTTCGGCGGCCTCTATCGCGCCTTCCAGTACGGTGCCCCGCCGCATGGCGGCATGGCCGCGGGCGTCGACCGGATCGTGATGCTGCTCTGCGGCGCGCAGAATCTCCGCGAGATTACCCTGTTCCCGATGAACCAGCGCGCCGAGGACCTGCTGATGGGCGCGCCCAGCCCGGCCGAGTTCAGGCAGTTGCGCGAACTCCACATCCGCGTGGTGGAGCCGCAGGCCAAGGCGTGAGTTTTTCCTTTCCGCCATGCCGGACTTGATCCAGCATGGCGGAAAAGGAGACGCGCTGATGACCATCGACCTCGCCGATTACGAACAGGGCGCGAAATATCAGGGCGATTATGAGGCTGACCTGGCGGCGCTTCAGCAGCGTCTCGCCAAGATCCAGGTCGCCCATATCCTGCATCACCGGCGCAGCATCATCCTGCTGGAGGGCTGGGACGCGGCGGGCAAGGGCGGCATCATCAAGCGGATGACCGCCGACTGGGATCCCCGCTATTATCAGGTCCATCCAATCGCTGCGCCGACCGAGGAAGAGCGCGACCATCATTTCCTCTGGCGCTTCTGGACACGCCTGCCCGCCAGCCGCAACATCGCGATCTTCGACCGCAGCTGGTACGGCCGCGTGCTGGTCGAGCGGGTCGAGGGCTATTGTTCCAAGGCGGAATGGAAGCGCGGCTATGAGGAAATCAACGCGTTTGAACGGCAATTGTCCGATGCGGGCACCAATTTCGTCAAGCTTTTCGTCCATATCACGCAGGAAACGCAGGACGAACAGCTCGCGCAGCGGCTCGACACTCCGTGGAAACGGTGGAAGACCGGCGTGGAAGATTATCGCAACCGATCGCGGCACGCCGACTATCTCGATGCGATGCACGCCATGTTCCGCAAGACCGACAGCAAGAACGCTCCCTGGCATGTCATCGACAATAATCATCGCAAGGCGGGGCGCATCGCGGCGCTGACCTATGTCGCAGACCGGCTGGAGCGGTTGGTGCCGATGGACTTCCCCAAGGCCGACCCGGCGGTCATCAAGCTCGCGCGGGAGGCGTTCGGATACCGCGGTTCGGACAAAAAATAGCTTGGAATCAGGTGTTTGTAACATAAGCGTCATTTTCACCTAACTCCACATTTACCAATTGCGGCCTATTCCGGCGGCATGATCGCTGCCGTGCTTCCCTTTCCCCAGACGCCCGTGCCCGCTGTGCGGGACGCTGCCGACCTGCATCTCGACGGGACCGGTCCGGTGATCGGGCTGGGTCGGCCGCTGAGCGAGGCGGTGGACTGTTTCCAGCGCGACGCCGGGCTGCGCCTGCTGCCGGTGATCGACGGGAGCGGAAGGCCCGTGGGCGCCATATATGAGCGCGACATGCGCCGTATCCTCTTCAATCCCTTCGGCCATGCGTTGCTGCGCAACCCCAGTTTCGGCGGGCGCCTGAACGAGCATGTCCGTCCTTGCGCCTGCGTCGAGCGGATGACCGACGTGGAGTCGCTGGTTGACGTCTATGCGGCGCAGGGCGAGGGCTGCGAGGGGCTGATCGTCACTGACCGGGGCCAGTTTGCGGGGGTGCTGGGCGGACCGCTACTGCTGCGCCTGACTGCCGAGCGTGACGCACGCGTCGCCCTGGCGCGGGCCGCGCGGGTGGAACAGATCACGCAGGAGAGCGCGAGCTTCCGCCTCGACGTTGGAAATCTGATCGCCGATCTGGTGGCCATGGCAGACCAGTTGGCCACGTTGGCGCAGGCTGCGACCGAACGTGCGGCAGTCGACGGGGCGGATGCCGCCGCGATGGCTGTGGCGGCGGCACAGACGGCGGACCGGCTGGCCGGCATTGCGGCGGGTGGTATCGAACTGGGCCATGTGTTCGCCGCCATGGAGGCGGAAGCGAGCGATGCAGGCGCGGCCATTCGCGAGGCGGCGGCGCGCAGCCGATCCGGTGCGACCCAGAGCGCCGCGCTGGCGCAGGAAGCCGATGACATCGGCGAAGTGGTCGCCCTGATCGACACGATCGCGCGGGCGACCAGCATGTTGGCGCTCAATGCGAGTATCGAGGCGGCGCGCGCGGGGGCGGCGGGGCAGGGATTCGCCGTGGTCGCGCGCGAGGTGCAGTCGCTCGCGACGCAGACGCGCGGTGCGGCGGCCGAAATCGCCGGGCGGATCGATCATATCCGCGTCACCATTGGGGAGGTCGCGGCGGGACAGGCGCATATGGACGCCACCATGACGCGCGCCGATCGGCTGTCGACGGCCGTGTTCGATGCGGTCGCGCGCCAGGCCGCCTTCAGCCATGCCATTGCCGAAAGCGTGACCGAGGCCGACATATCGAGCGACCATATCCGCGCCGGCGCCGGCCAGATCAGCGACAATGCGTCGGCCAGCGCGTTGGGTGCCCGGACGATGCGCGCGGTGGCGGGGCGGCTGGCGGAGGAAGCCCATCGGCTGGAGGCGCGTGCTGCCGGCTTCATCGCGGCGATGCGGGCGGCATGACCCGTAAAAACAGCGCTGGCGCGTGGCGCAAATCCGGCTAGGCTGTCCGTCCATAAAAAGGAGAGGACGCCATGCTCGTGATGTTCGTCGGCACCGATCGCACCCAGACCGCGGTCAACCCCGCGCAGGTCACTTTCGTCTCCCAGGTGAGTGACGGCACCCGCATCCGTTTCAGCGAAGGGCGCAGCGTCACCGTGACCGAACCGATCGGCGCCGTGCTCGAAAGCCTCAACAGCGCATTGCGGCCGCACGAATAGAGCCTGTCGGCGGCGGCTGGCCGGGCGATCCGATGCGACATATCGCCGGGCCGGCTTGCGCCGTGCCGGAAGCGCGGGCCATGCTGCGTCCAGGGAGAGGCGCATGGACCGCGATTTCGGCGCGTATGACTATATCATCCTGGGCGCGGGCAGCGCCGGCTGCGTGCTGGCCAACCGGCTGAGCGCCGATCCGCGCCATCGCGTGTTGTTGCTTGAGGCGGGCGGCCGCGACGACTGGCACTGGATCAAGGTGCCGGTCGGCTATCTCTACTGTATCGGCAATCCGCGCACCGACTGGTGCCTGAAGACCGACGCGGAAGCGGGCCTGGGCGGCCGCGCGATCGGCTATCCGCGTGGGCGCGTGCTGGGCGGCAGCAGTTCGATCAACGGCATGATCTACATGCGGGGCCAGGCGCGCGACTATGATGGCTGGCGGCAGGCGGGGCATGTCGGCTGGGGCTGGGACGATGTGCTGCCCTGGTTCCGCAAGGCCGAGGATCATTTCGGCGGCGGCGACGAGGCCCATGGCGCCGGCGGGGAAATACGGGTCGAGAGGCAAAGGCTCCGCTGGGACTTGCTGGAGCGCTTTCGCGAAGCCGCCGGACAATATGGCGTGCCCTATACGGAGGATTTCAATCGGGGCGACAATGAAGGGGCGGGCTATTTCGAGGTGACGCAGCGGCGGGGACGGCGCTGGAGCGCCGCCGACGCCTTCCTGCGTCCCGCGATGAGGCGGCCCAATCTGCGCGTCGTCACCGGGGCGGTGATCGACCGGCTGCTGCTGGAGGGACGGCGGGCGGTGGGAGCGAAATTCCTGACCGGAGGCGAACGCGGCGTCGCGCGGACGCAAGGCGAGGTGCTGCTGTGCGCCGGGTCGATCGGATCGCCGGCGATTCTGCAACGGTCCGGGATAGGAGATGGCGAGCGGCTGACCGCCCTGGGGATCGCGCCGGTCCATCATCTGCCGCGCGTCGGCGAGAATCTGCAGGATCATCTTCAGATACGCTGCGCCTACAAGGTGACGGGCGCGGTGACGCTCAACATGCGGGCGGCCTCGCTGGCCGGCAAGGCGTGGATGGGGCTGGAATATCTCGCCCGGCGGTCCGGGCCGCTCGCGATGGCGCCGAGCCAGTTGGGGCTGTTCGTCAAATCCCATCCGCGCTTCGCCACCGCCAATCTGCAATATCATGTCCAGCCGCTCAGCCTGGCGGCGTTCGGGGGCGCGCTCGATCCCTTCCCGGCCTTCACCGCAAGCGTGTGCAACCTGCGGCCGCAGAGCCGGGGGAGCGTGTGGATCGGGTCCGCCGATCCTGCGCTGCCCCCGGCGATCCGGCCCAACTATCTCTCCGCGCCCGAGGACCGGCAGGTAGCGATCGAAGCAGTGCGGGTGACGCGCGCCATTGTCGGCCAGCCTGCGCTGGCGCCCTATGCGCCGCAGGAGTTTCGGCCGGGTGCGGAGCGGCAGGATGAGGCGGCGATCCTGGAGGGGGTGGGCGCCATCGCCAGCAGCATCTTCCACCCTGTCGGCACGGCCGCGATGGGGACGGTGGTGACGCCGGAACTGCGTGTCCGCGGAATCGACGGACTGCGGGTGGTGGACGCATCGGTGATGCCGACGATCATCTCCGGCAACACCAACGCGCCGGTGATGATGATCGCGGAGAAAGCGGCGGCGATGATCCTGGACGATGCGAAGAGCAGGACGTTCAGTTCTTCCGCTGGGGAACGGTGAAGGTGCCTGACACGCGCCCGCTGGGACTGGTCGTGGTGCCGTTCCCGCCGCCGGTCGAACGGCCGTCGACGGTGGAGCGGCCGCTGTTGAGATCCATCACCAGCCGCCCGCCGGTCAGGCGGTTCGTCCCTTGCGTCAGGGCGACATTGCCCAGCATGGTTATCAGCTTCGCGTTGAGATCATAGATGGCGACATTGCCGCGCGCGGTCTGGTCGGCCTTGGTGATCACGACATTGCCGGACGCGTCGATCCGGTCGATCTCGATCCCGTTGCCGTTGGAGCCGCCGCCCGGCTGGTTGCGATAGGCGACGGTCATGCGCGCGGCGTTCAGCGTCATGCCGGCCTGCGTCACTTCGACATTGCCGGACACGACGACCCGGTCGGCGCGATCCTGCACCTCTATGCGATCGGCGGTGAAATTGACCGGGGCATTGCTGTCATGGTTGCGGAACACCTGCGCGCTCGCCCCGGCGATCATCACGCCGGCCGTGCCCAGGAATCCGATCGAAAGCGTCAAAAGGGTGCGTTTCATCAGTTTCGCCCTTTGAGGCCATTTTGTTCGATACGCAAGCGCGCGCGGCCGTTGAGGGTCACCGTGCGCGCGCCCATGTCCGCCTCCAGATGGTCGGCGCTGAAAGTGCCGATCGGGATTCGGCCATCCACCCGGCCGGCGCTGCGCATCCGCCGGGTGGTGAGGTCGACGCCGACATCGCGCGTCGTCAGGCGATATCCGCCCGCCGCCTGGAACTGGACCGGCCCGTCGATCGCGACGCGCTCGCTATCCATGTCGTAGCGGCCCTTCTGCGCCGTGAGTACGGCGGGACCGTCCGACAAAAGGATGCGCGCGGACATGTCGTTCAGGTCTACGATCGGCTCGCGCGAGCTTTTCTGCACCGCCGATCCGGCGCGCAGCGAGAAGGGCTGCCCCTTGCTGTCCTCGCCACGATAAAGCGCCTCGGTCACGCGCATCCGTTCGCGCGCGACATCGACCTTGTTCTTGTCGAGCACGAAGCTGACCTTGTCGCCGCCGGTGAAGGGGGCGGTCGCCAGCAGTGCCGCCAGCACGCCGACCGCGACCGGCAGCCAGTTCTTGAGCAGCTTGACCAGACGGTCATGGCTGCCGCCCGGTCGCGCCCACTGGCGGCGCACGTCGCGTTGCTGATCGGCCTGGACGGACATGCGGCGCGAACGCTCCCTTACATATGCGCGAAAATGTCGATCTCCGGCCAGCCGGCCAGGTCGAGTTCGGCCCGGTGTGGCAGGAAATCGAAGCAGGCCTGCGCCAGTTCCATCCGCCCTTCACGCGTCAGTCGCTTGTCCAGTTCAGCCTTGAGCTGGTGCAGGTAGCGCACGTCGGACGCGGCATAATCCTTCTGCGCATCGGACAGGACCGGGCTGCCCCAGTCGCTCGACTGCTGCTGCTTGCTGATATCCTGGCCCAACAGTTCGCGCACCAGTTCCTTCAGTCCGTGCCGATCCGTATAGGTGCGCACCAGGCGCGATGCGATCTTGGTGCAGTAGACTGGAGCGGCCACGACGCCCAGATAATGGCGGATAGCGGCAATGTCGAAGCGGCCGAAATGATACAGTTTCAGTCGTTCGGGATCGGCCAGCACGGCGCGCAGGTTCGGCGCGGCATAATCGCTGCCGGGCGCGAAGCGCACCAGATGCTCGTCTCCCTTGCCGTCGCTGATCTGGACCACGCACAGGCGGTCGCGCGGGGTGATGAGGCCCATGGTTTCGGTGTCGACGGCGATCGGGCCGGGGGCGAGCACGCCGGCGGGCAGATCTTCTTCATGGAAATGCACGGTCATGCGCTCCCCTCTATGGCGAAACCCGTCGCACCGCAATCAAGGCTTTGCGCGTGGCACAACATGCGGCCGAATGCTGGATTTTCGCGCCGAGATGCGTGTAAATCGGCCGATTGGCGCCAATCGGAACGGAACGGGACCGCTCCGGTGAAAATCATTCGCGCTGCCCTGAAAAGTTGATATAGTGATTCTCAAACCCGCCTTTGCGGTGGATTCTGCATGTCATTCGCCCGACATGTTTGTCCGATTGGTCTTGGGGCGAAGCGAAAGTGACTAACAGGGCATGAGTTTTGATAGAGGTCGCCGCGGCGGGCGCGGCAAGGACAAGCGCGACGGTTTCGGCGACGACAATTTCTACGATCAGGGCAGCCGCGGTGGTTTCGGTGGCGGCTTCGGCGGTGATCGCGGCGGCTTCGGCGGCGGCGGCGGCGGCGGCTTCGGCGGCGGTGATCGTGGCGGTTTCGGCGGCGGTGACCGCGGTGGCTTCGGCGGCGGCGGCGGTGGCCGCGGTGGCTTCGGCGGCGGTGGTGGCGGCTTCGGCGGCGGCGGTGGCGGCGGTGGCCGCGGGATGCCCGCCCAGGTCGTTGGCGAAGGCAAGGGCGTCGTCAAATTCTTCAATGGCCAGAAGGGTTTTGGCTTCATCGTTCGTGACGATGGCGGTGAGGATGTTTTCGTTCACATCAGCGCGGTCGAACAGGCTGGCCTGACGGGTCTGGCCGAAGGGCAGCCGCTCGGTTTCACCCTGGTCGATCGTGGCGGCAAGGTGTCGGCTACCGATCTGGTGATCGAAGGTGAACCGCTCCCGGTCACCGATCGTGCGCCGCGCGAACCTCGCGAACCGCGTGCGGGTGGCTTCGGCGGTGATCGTGGTGGCTTCGGCGGCGCCGATCGTGGCCCGCAGCGCCAGCTGACCGGCGAACGCGCCAGCGGCACGGTCAAGTTCTTCAACGCGATGAAGGGCTTTGGCTTCATCCAGCGCGATGATGGCCAGCCTGATGCCTTCGTGCATATCAGTGCGGTCGAGCGTGCGGGCATGGGCGCCCTCAACGAGGGCGATCGCCTCGACTTCGAACTGGAAGTCGATCGTCGCGGCAAATATGCTGCGGTGAACCTGCAGTCGAAGGCCGACTGAAGCGCGCTACAAGCACCATCCCTGTTACAGGGGAGAGGATAGGGAAGGGGTCGTCCAGTCGGGCGGCCCCTTTTCCTTTGACCCGGCCGGTGGCCGTAGCGCCCCGCATTTCGTGATGCGGCACCTGATTTTGAACCGGAAGCTGCGCGTCCGCCTGACGGCAATCAAGGCCGATCCACTGCTGTCCGCAGCAGAGCGCGCATGAAAATCCCTGTCCGGGGGCCGGCCTGCTACTGGAACGCTGCCCCGCTGCTCAACCCTGATCCTGATAGGCCATCTGCAATATGCCCCAGTGGCGACCACGGACATGGATGGACGCGATCACCTGCTTGAGCAGCACGATCTCGCCTTCCGCGGTTGGGCGGCGATAGGCTTTGATGCAGAAGGGCTGGGTGATCTTGCACTGTTCGCGCGTGTCGGCGAAGTCGAAGATCAGCCCCTGGCGCGAATGTTCGGAATTCCATACATCGTCGCCCGTCCTCTGCGTATGGGATCGCTCGGGCATGGCGACTGCGCCATAGGCGTTGCGGTCGGTAAAGGTCATGCCGAACAGGCCGGAATAGGTCCGGGCCAGTTCCTGCCGCGCGCGGGCGGTGGGCAACATGACCGGCTGGACGGGGTGATTATACTGGACGGGATGTGTGCCGGGGATCGGCGAATAATCTTCGCTGAAAACCTCCGCCTCGCTGATACGGCCTTCCATAATCGCACGTTCGATCGCGCCCGCGACCGCTTCGGCCGATTCGAGGCAGAAGCGGATATAGGGCGAATCGGGAATGTCGACGCCGCTCTCAGCCAGATATTGCAGCAGCAAATTGGTGTCTTCGCTGGCGCTGGTGATGCGGCCTGACAGTCGGTGCAGACCGCCTGCATTGTCGTTCGACGTGCTCGCCAGCGCGGCCAGGCCGGTGCGGATCTCGCCTGCCGATCCCACCATGGACCCGATGCGCTGGGCCACGGTCTCGCTGTTGCCCGACAGGTCGAGCATCAGCGCCGCCAGCCGCTCGACCAGCGCCTCTATGTTGCGCGTGTCCGACTGGGCGGTGCGCGCTGTCTGGGCGCCACGGGTGATGCTGTCCAGCATTCCGCCAGCCTCGCCCGTCAGTGCGGCGATCGACTGCTCGATCGTCTGGGTCGCGGCGGCGGTTTCCTGCGCCAGTTTCTTCACTTCGGCCGCGACCACGGCAAAGCCGCGTCCGGCGTCCCCGGCGCGCGCCGCTTCGATCGTGGCATTGAGCGCCAGCAGGTTGGTCTGGCTGGCGATGCCGCTGATCACGCTGGTCACATGGGCGACCGTCTTCAAGGCCTCGCCAAAGCCGTCCAGCCGCGCATGGATGCGACTCACCTGCTCGATCAGGTCCACGAAATTGCTGTTCGCCGCCGACAATTGTCGGCCTGAATCGTCGATGATGGAACGGGCGGCGACCGCTTTCTCACGGGCATCCTGCCCGGCCAGCGACACGCGCTCGCCATCCTGCGACAATTGTGCGGCCGCGCCGCTGATCGCCTCGATCGTGCGTGCCTGCTGCGTCACCCGATCGGCGAGTTCGCTGATGTCGGCCTGAAGGTCGAGCGTGCGTATCCCCAGGTCGCCGGACAATTTGGCGACCTTCATAACCGCGCGCGCGACATTGTCGGATTGCATGTCCCTCATTGCGCCAAGGGCTATCGGCCCATGGTAAATTAAGCGTTAGCGGCCTGGTTCGGCTCGTCTCAAAGCGCCCCGGCGAGCGCCAGCATCACGCCCGCCACCACCAGCATCAGTCCCAAGCCCTCGCTGCGCTGCATCTTTTCCTTTAGATAGAAGTGGCCGAAGGCCACCGTGAAGGCGACCTCGATCTGACCCACGATGCGCACCAGCGCCACCGGCGCCGTCGCAAATCCGGTGAACCAACAGGCCGAACCCAGTGCGGACAGCAGCCCGACCTGCCCCGACATGCGCCAACTGGCCAACACCCGGCGTATCTCGCCCCGTTCCCGCGCCAGCAGCCAGCCGCCCTGGATTGCCGTCTGGAGGAGCACCGTGACCACCAGCACGATCAAGGCCGCAAGGATGCGGTCGTCCCCGCCTACCTGCTGCGTCGCGCGGCGAATGCCGATCGCGGTCAGCGCGAAGAAGAAGCCCGACGCCATGCCGGTGAGGGCGGCCGGCTGGGCCAGCGCGCGCAGGAAGTCGACCGGTCCCATCCGTCGGCCACCGGTGGACAGCAGCATCACGCCCGCCACTCCGCACCCGATGCCCGCCCAGGTCAGTGCCGCCAGTCGTTCCCCCATCAGCAGGAAGGACAGGACAGCGCCCTGCACCGCCTCCGTCTTGGAATAGGCGGTGCCCACGACGAAATTGCGATGGCCGAACGCCAGGATGAGCAAGTTGGTGGCGATGATCTGAGCCAAGCCGCCGGCCAGACAGAAGAGCAGGAAATGGGGCTGGAACAGTGGCCATGGTGCGGGAAATGCGAGCCGGTAGAGGGCGAGCAGCAGCAGCGCGAAAGGGATGCCGTACAGATAGCGGACCAGGCCCGCGCCGTTGAGCGACAGGTTGTGGCTGACGCGGCGCTGGACGGCGGTGCGCCAGGCCTGGGTCGCGCCCGCCATCAGGGTCGCCGGCAGCCAGAGAGGGGAGGTGATCATGCCTGCCCTATAGCGGGCCGACGCCAACCGTCACCCCATCACGACCAGGAAGGTGAAGAAGAGCGAGAGCGACACGCAGGCGAAGCCATAGAGTAGGGGCAACCGGCAGAGAGCGCCTGCGCGAGAGAGCGCATAGGCGTCCTTGAACTGGCGATACATGTGCCAGGCAGCGAAAAGCAGCAGCACCAGCGTGACGAGGCCGCTGGTCACATGGACCGCCGTCAGCAGCATCGACAGGCAGAAGAGCAGCGACATGAAGGCGATCGAATAGGTCACATAGATCGCATGGTCGTAGACCTTGTAGCGGCGGCTGAAAGGGAAGAGCAACCACAGGAAGGGCAACGAGATCAGGATCAATGCCCAGGAAAATTTATACGCGTTGGCCTTGAGCTTGTAATAGGCAAATTCTGGATTTTCCGCGGCGGCGCTCAACGTCTTGCCGACCGTCCTGGCGACGCCGCCGCTCATGCCCTCGCCCATCAGCGAATCGGTGATGTCACTGGCCAGGGTCAACCCCTTCCGCTCCGCCCGCGCTTCGGTCAGCCTTTCGGTCAATATCTCCCGGCGCGATGCGGACAGGCCCGGCTTGCTCAGGTCCGCCTCGATCTTCCGGATACGGGCATCGGCCTTTTCCTGCTCCTTGCGCAGTTCGGCCTGCGCCTCGGCGTTCATCTGCACGGCCTGCGGCGCCTTGCCTCCTTCGCCTTGAGCGGTCAGCGAGAAGATGGCGTACATCAGGAAGGCGGTGAACAGGAACAGGGCGAAGGGCGACACGAACTTGGCCCGTTCCCCTTCAATATAGCGCCGTGTCAGCTTGCCCGGCCGCAGCGCCAGTTCGGGCAGCGTGGTCCAGATCTTGCCCTCGAAATGGAGCACGCCATGCGCCAGATCATGGCCGATGGCGGCGAAGCTGCGGTGGACATGCGCGGCTTGACCGCATTGGGCGCAATAATTGCCGGCCAGCGTCGCGCCGCAATTGAGGCAGGGGCCGTGCCCCGGCACGTGCGATTCGCCATGGCCCGGTTCGACCGCCCGCGCCAGCATCGCTCCGGTGACCGCGTCACCCGCCGCTTCGATTCCCCCAGTCATGCGTCGGAGACTATCAGCGGTGTATGACGGACACCAGACGGGTTGAGACGCGCGCTATTCCGGCTTCGTCCGGATCGTCAACCCGGTGAACCGGGCGAGGAAGGCGTAGCTGTCGGCATATTCGTCGATCAGCTTGTCGACCGGCTTGCCCGCGCCATGGCCGGCGCGGCTTTCGACCCGCAGCAATCGTGGCCGGGATCCGATATCCGCCGCCTGGAGCGCGGCGGCATATTTGAAGCTGTGGGCGGGTACTACCCGGTCATCGGTGTCTGCCGTGGTCACAAGGATGGCGGGATAGTCCTTGCCCGACAGGATGTTGTGATAGGGCGAATAGCCGTAGAGCAGCGGGAAATCCGTGGCGCTGTCCGGCGATCCATAGTCGTCGACCCAGTAGCGTCCGGCGGTGAACCGGTCGAAGCGCAGCATGTCCATGACGCCCACGGCCGGCAGCGCCGCGGCGAACAGGTCGGGGCGCTGGTTGACCACCGCGCCGACCAGCAACCCGCCATTGGACCGCCCCTCGATCGCCAGCCCGTCCTGCGGCGTGTAGCCGTTGGCCTTCAGCCACTCGCCCGCGGCGATGAAGTCGTCGAACACATTCTGTTTGTTCGCGCCGCGCCCGGCCTCGTGCCAGGCTTTGCCGAACTCGCCCCCGCCGCGCAGATTGGCGATGGCATAGGCGCCGCCCTGCTCAAGCCACGCCATCCGAACCGCCGAATAGCCCGGCGTCAGCGAGATGTTGAAGCCGCCATAGCCGTAGAGAATGGTCGGCGCGGCGATGGCGCGATCGGCCAGCACCTTCTTGCGCAGGACGGTGATGGGGATCATCGTTCCATCCTTCGACGGGTAGAGCCGCTGTTCGATCCCGAAATCGTCGGGATTGAAGGGCAGGTCGGGCTGGGCGAAGAGCTGATATTGCTGAGTTGCCGTGTCGAAGCGATAGATGCTGGCCGGGGTGACGAAGCCGGAAAAGCTGAAGAAGGTTTCGGGATCGCCCGCGCGCCCGCCAAAGCCGGCCGCGGTGCCGAAGCCCGGCAGGGGCACGTCGCCGACCTTGCGCCCGTCCAGTTCGACCAGCTCGGCGACGGTCTGCGCGTCGCTCATATAGGCAAGGATCAGCCGGTTGCCGATCAGCGATCCGCCGGCCAGCGTTTCGGCCCGCTCGGCGACCAGTTCCTTCGGCCCCTTGCGCGGTCGCGCTGCATCCAGCGTCACCACCCGCATATGGGCCGCCCGGCTGTCGGTGATGAAATAGAGGGTCGTATCGCGGCTGCCGATCAGTCGCCAGTCATTGGCCGGTCCCTTGACCAGCCGACGTGGCTTGACCGGGCCGCCGGTCAGTTCGGCGACATGGATTTCGCGGCGGGGATCGATGCCCTGGAAGGAACTGATGACCAGCCAGCGGCCGTCGCCCGTCACCTGGGCCTGATGACTGAGCGCCGGGCGATCCGGGGTTGCGTAGACGAGCTGGTCCTGGGATTGGGACGTGCCGACGCGGTGGTAGAAAATCTGCTGATCTTCGGTGGCGGAGCGGAAGGCCTCGCCGTCCTGCGGCGCGGCGAAGCGGGAATAGAAAAAGCCTTCTCCCCGGCCGTCCCAGGCGATCTGCGAGAATTTGACCCATTCCACCGCATCGGCCAGCGTCCGGCCACTGTCGACGTCCAGCAACTTGAGCGTGCGCCAGTCGCTTCCGGCATCCTGTATGGCATAGGCAAGATATTTGCCGTCGGGGGAAGGGGCCCATTCGGCAAGCGCGCTGGCACCATCCTTCGCCCAGTCATTGGGATCGAGCAGCATCCTTTGTGCGCCGTCGATGCCTTCGCGGACATAAAGCGGCGTCTGGTTCTGGAGACCCTTGTTATAGCCGTAGAAATAGCGCCCGCCCGCCTTGCGGGGCACGGTGTAGCGGCCGTGGGAGAAAAGCGCCTGCATCCGGCCCTTGAGCGCCTCGCGGCCCGGCAGGCTGTCGATATAGCGGCGGGTCAGCCCGTTTTCCTGCGCCACCCAGTCCCGCACCGCAGGGTCGGCGCGCAGGTCATTTTCGAGCCAGCGATAGGGATCGGCGACCTTTACGCCGAAATGATCCTCCACCAGGTCCAGCCGCCGGGCGGCGGGATAGCGCAGCGTCCTGTCGCCGGCCTCGATCGTCGCGCCATCGGGCCGGGCGAGCGACGGGGCCGCCGCCAGCAGCAGCGGCAACAGGATCAGGGCGGCGCGCATCCTCTCTTTTCGTCACTCTTTTCAAACGGAACAGGCCGCAGCTCTAGAGAGCTGCGGCCTGCCGGTAAAGCATCCAGTCCCGACCAGCAGGACCGGTTAAAAAATCAAGCCTCTTCCAGCTCGTCCGCATCGGCGCCCTGGACCGGACCGGAGTCCTGGCCCTTGGCATCGACGTCGCGGTCGACCAGCTCGATGATCGCGATCGGCGACGCGTCGGAAGCGCGGTAGCCGGCCTTGATCACGCGGGTGTAGCCGCCGTTGCGATCCTTGTAGCGCTCGGCGAGCACTTCGAACAGCTTGGCCAGCTGCACATCGTCCTGCAGGCGGGCCGAAG
This sequence comes from Sphingobium sp. V4, assembly GCF_029590555.1. Taxonomy (NCBI): domain Bacteria; kingdom Pseudomonadati; phylum Pseudomonadota; class Alphaproteobacteria; order Sphingomonadales; family Sphingobiaceae; genus Sphingobium; species Sphingobium sp. V4. The sequence goes on from NZ_CP081001.1 coordinate 3,191,237, forward strand.
CCAGGCGACGGTTGGACAGGCCACCCTTCTTGGCGAGGGTGATCAGCTTTTCGACGTAAGGACGCAGTTCCTTGGCCTTTGCGGTGCCGGTCAGGATCTGCTCATGCTTGATGAGCGACGCTGCGAGGTTGCGCAGCAGCGAGTTGCGGTGACCGGCGCTGCGCTGCAGCTTGCGATGACCAATCTTGTGACGCATGATAATTCCCTTCGTTCGTTAAGGGGCCGTGCGAGGTACCCCAGACCTGGCGGTGTTATGGGCCACCGCCCTATGCCCCTGCCCTAAATCAGGCGAAGTTCACACCGTCGCAGGGCACCGGAATGCCGGAACGGTGATCGCCCTTCCCCGAGCGAACCCGGGGAAGGGAAAGGGATCAGCCCAGCAGCTCCTGTTCGAGCTTCTTGGCCATTTCCTCGATATTTTCCGGCGGCCAGCCGGGGATGTCCATGCCCAGGCGCAGACCCATGGACGACAGCACTTCCTTGATTTCGTTCAGCGACTTGCGGCCGAAATTGGGGGTGCGCAGCATCTCGGCCTCGGTCTTCTGGACCAGATCGCCAATATAGATGATGTTGTCGTTCTTGAGGCAGTTGGCCGAGCGGACCGACAGTTCCAGTTCGTCCACCTTCTTGAGCAGATAGCGGTTGATCTGGTTGGCGTCGCTTTCGCCTTCCGAAGCCGTGGTGGCGGCATGGCCGGCAGCCGGGGCGGCGGCAGGCAGGGCGTCCTCGAAATGGACGAACAGCTGGAGCTGGTCCTGCAGGATGCGGGCAGCATAGGCCACCGCGTCTTCCGGCGTGACGGTGCCGTCGGTGTCGACGGTCAGCGACAGCTTGTCATAGTCCAGTTCCTGGCCGACGCGGGTATTGTCGACCTTGTAGGCGACCTGACGCACCGGCGAATAAAGCGCGTCGATCGGAATGAGGCCGATTGGCGCATCGGCCGGACGGTTGGCGACGGCGGGGACATAGCCCTTGCCGACATCGGCGGTCAGTTCCATGTTCAGGGTCGCGCCTTGGTCCAGGTGACAGATCACCAGATCGGGGTTCATCACTTCGATGTCGCCGACGACGCTGATGTCGCCCGCCTTCACCACGGCCGGGCCGGTGGCGGAGAGCTGAAGGCGCTTGGGGCCTTCGCCTTCCATGCGGAGCGCGACCTGCTTGATGTTGAGGACGATGTCGGTCACGTCCTCGCGCACGCCGGCCAGCGACGAGAATTCATGCAGGACGTTCTCGATCTTGATCGAGGTGACCGCCGCGCCCTGAAGCGAGGACAGAAGAACCCGGCGCAGCGCATTGCCGAGCGTCAGGCCGAAGCCGCGCTCCAGCGGTTCGGCAACGAAGGTCGCCTTGCGCTTGCCGTCACCCGACGCCTTGATTTCGAGGCTGTTGGGCTTCTTCAATTCCTGCCAGTTCTTCATGTTGACAGTCATGTATTTCCCCTGGGGATGGGCCGGAACGCTTGTGAAATCCTGCACCCGACAGGACATTCCGGCGATGCAAACGGGTAAACGGGCGACGCGTCCGCCGCCCGCATGTCATGCAGCGCTGCGTGTCAGACGCGGCGGCGCTTGGACGGACGCACGCCGTTGTGCGGAATCGGCGTCACGTCGCGGATGGAGGTGATGTGGAAGCCGACGGCCTGCAGTGCGCGCAGGGCCGATTCGCGGCCCGAACCGGGCCCCTTCACTTCGACTTCGAGGGTGCGAACGCCATGTTCTGCGGCCTTGCGGCCGGCGTCTTCGGCGCACACCTGGGCGGCATACGGGGTCGACTTGCGGCTGCCCTTGAAGCCCATCATGCCGGCCGAGGACCACGAAATCGCGTTGCCCTGGGCGTCGGTGATGGTCACCATGGTGTTGTTGAAGCTGGCGTTGACGTGCGCGACGCCGGCCGAGATGTTCTTGCGTTCGCGGCGCTTGATGCGCTGGGGTTCGCGTGCCATTTTGCTCTATCCTACTGAAATCGTTTGAAAGCAGAAGTCGCCGGAGGGTCCGTCCGAAGGACCGACCCTCAACGATTACTTCTTCTTGCCGGCGATCGGCTTCGCCTTGCCCTTGCGGGTGCGCGCATTGGTGTGCGTGCGCTGACCGCGGACAGGCAGGCCCTTGCGATGACGCAGGCCGCGATAGCAGGCCAGGTCCATCAGGCGCTTGATGTTCATCGCGGTTTCGCGACGCAGGTCACCTTCGACGGTGTGGCCAGCGTCGATCGTCTCGCGGATCTGCAGGACTTCGGCGTCCGACAGGTCCTGAACGCGGCGGCTGTGGTCGATGCCCAGCTTGTCGGCGATGTCGACGGCGGTCTTGCGGCCGATGCCGTGGATGTAGGTGAGCGCGATGATCACGCGCTTGTTGGTCGGGATGTTGACACCCGCAATACGTGCCATGGTAATTTAATCTCCTGCTCCACAGGGTTGGCAAGCGCCCGCCCTATCTCAAAGCGTCCGGGCCGCCCTTCCCTGGCGAGGAAAAACGGCCGATTTCCTATTCCCCTAGACGCAAAAAAGACGGCTAGTGCAGAATGCACTGCCGCTCACCAGCGTGTTGGGGAAGAGGGCGCATAGCGATTCGTGCCAAAATAGTCAACTCCCCGGCTGGTGGAATGGCGGCTTCCCGCAGTCAGCGCGCCACCCTGATCTCGAACAGCCTGGGCCAGTTCTTGCCGGTCACGAACACCCGGTCGGTGGCTGCGTCATAGGCGATGCCGTTGGCCACTGCCTCGCTGTCGCTGACGCCGGCTTCCTTCAGCAGCGGGGCGATGTCGATCCAGTCGATCACGGCCCCGGTGGCGGGATCAATGCGTGCGATCCGGCTGTCATACCAGATGTTGGCCCAGATCTCGCCGCGCACCCACTCCAGTTCGTTGAGGCGATCGACCGCGCGGCCGTTCCAGCTCACGGTGATGCGGCGCTGTTCGGCCAGGATCTCGGGATCGAGGAAGCGCAGTTGCGCGCTGCCGTCGCTCATGATGACGGCGCGCCCGTCCTGGGTCATGCCCCAGCCTTCGCCCTCATAGCGGAAGTCGGACAGTGGCGTGAAGTCGGCGAGGTTCCAGACGAAGCCCTGGCGGTGGCGCCAGGTTAGGCTGATGAGGCGGTCCTTCCAGTTGACGATGCCCTCGCCGAAATAGCGCCCGTCGATGACCCGCCGCTGGAGAATCCTGCCGGTCTTGAGGTCGACCTTGCGGATGTCCGACCGGCCCTCCAGCCCGGTGCTCTCATAGAGCGCGCCGTCGAGATAGAAGAGCCCCTCTGTGAAGGCCGTGGGGTCATGGGGGTAGGCGCGGACCAGTGTCCAGGGCGTGTCCGCCTGCGCCGGCGCGGCGAGCGCGAAGGCAGCGATGAGCGCGAGCAAGGCACGTTTCATTCGGCGGCCTGTCCTTCGACCGCCGTAGCGAGCCAGGCGGGGAGGGTGGCGGGGTCGAGCGTTTCGACGCGCCTCAGTTCGACCGACAGGCCAAGGTCGGGAAGCGCGGCGCGCTGGCGCTTCTCGTCGGCCTGCGCCAGTGGGACGGCGACCAAGCGGCGGCTCACCTTGTTGCGATAGTGCATCCGCGCCGTATTCTCCTGCCCCACATAGCAGCCCTTGTCATAGTCGACGCCGTTCAGTTCTTCCGCATTGGTTTCGAGCCAGAGAATCTGGTCCTGCCCCAGCTCCGCCACTCCTTCGAATATGCCGAGCGAGAGGCGATGGGCGCGGAAGGCGGCAGAGGCATCGCCTGCGTCGGCGGGGGCCAGCCAGCGATGACCCAGCGCGGGCAGGCGCGGGTCGAACGGCCTGTCGCCTGCACCAAGCGACCAGTGGACGGCGCGCGACTCGTCATGGGCGATCACGACCTTTCGGCGCAGCCGGTAGAGGGTCAGGCGCCTGGCCAGCGCGTCGGCCTGGCCACCTTCGCAGTCGATGAGGATATCCTCGCCATCCGCCCACAGGATGAAATCGAACAGCGCCTTGCCCTGCGGCGTCAGCAGCCCGGTCCAGCGGGGGTAGCCTTCGGTCAGCGTCATTACGTCGCGGGTGAGCAGGCCTTGCAGGAAGGGCTTGGCTTCCTCGCCTGAAATTCTGAGGATCGCGCGATCGCGCAGGGTGGTGCCGGTCATCGGCTTTAGGTAGGACGGCGACACGACTTAGCCAAGCCGTCCGCGCGAACGGAATATAGGAATATCCCATGACCCAGACCTTCGACATGATCCTCAGGAACGGCACCGTCCATACGCCGGGCGGCGCGGAAAACGTGGATGTGGGCGTGCGCGGCGGCAGGATCGCGGCGATCGGCACGTTGCTGGGCGCAGGTTCAGGTGGGGCGGGCGAGGTGATCGACTGCACCGGGCTGGACGTTCTGCCCGGCTGCATCGACAGCCAGGTCCATTTCCGCGAGCCGGGCCTTGAACATAAGGAAGACCTGGAATCGGGCAGCCGCGCCGCAGTGCTGGGCGGGATCACCGCCGTGTTCGAAATGCCCAACACCAATCCGAACACCGACACGGCCGAGCGCGTGCATGACAAGCTGAAGCGCGCCCATCACCGCATGTGGTGCGACCATGCCTTCTATGTCGGCGCGACCGCGGACAATGCCGAACAGCTGAAAGAGCTGGAGCGCATTCCCGGCACGTCGGGGGTCAAGATCTTCATGGGCGCGTCGACCGGCAGCCTGCTGGTGGACGATGACGATGCGCTGTCCCGCGTGCTGGCGTCGGGCACGCGCCGCGTCGCCATCCATGCCGAGGACGAGGCGCGGATGAACGCGCGCAAGGATCTGCGGGTCGAGGGTGATCCGTCCTCCCACCCGGTCTGGCGCGATGATGAAAGCGCGATGATCGCGACGAAGCGAATCATCGCGCTGGCCCGCAAGGCGCGCCGCCGCATCCATATTCTGCACGTCACGACGCCCGCGGAACTCGAATATATCGGCCAGAACAAGGATGTCGCCACCTGCGAGGTGACGCCGCAGCACCTGACCATGGCGGCCGAGGACGCCTATCCGCGCCTGGGCAGCCATGCGCAGATGAATCCGCCGATCCGCAGCGCCGCCCACCGCGACGGCCTCTGGTTCTGGCTCAACCAGGGCGTGCCCGACGTGCTGGGCAGCGACCATGCGCCGCACACGATCGAGGAGAAGGCCAAGCCCTATCCCGCTTCGCCCAGCGGGATGCCGGGGGTGCAGACGCTCGTCCCGCTGCTGCTCAACCATGTGGCGGAAGGACGGCTGACGCTGCGTCGCTTCATCGAGTTGACCAGTTCGGGGCCGCAGCGCGTGTTCGGACTGACCGGCAAGGGGCGTATCGCGCTCGGCTATGACGCCGACTTCACCGTCGTCGACCTCAAGAAGCGCTGGACCGTGGGCAAGGACTGGCTCGCTTCGCGCTGCGACTGGTCGCCGTTCGAGGGGATGGACCTGACCGGCAAGGCAGTGGGCACGATCATTCGCGGCCATCGCGTGATGTGGGAGGACGCATTGGCCAATCAGGCGGTGGGGGAACCGGTGCGATTCGAGTCGACCGAGTTCAACTGAGGGAGCGGATCTTCAGGCCGTCGCCGCCCGGTTCCGCCGGGCGGCCGCGATCCCGTCGCCAGCGAAGAGGAGGAGCCCCAGCCAGATCAGGCCGAAGCTGGCTATCTGGCCGCTGCTCAGCCGCTCGCTGAACAGCAGCACGCCGCACAGAAATTGCAGCGTCGGGGCGAGATATTGCAGCAGGCCCAGTGTCGCCATCGGCAGGCGCTGGGCGGCGGTGGCGAACAGCACCAGCGGAATGGTGGTGACGGCGCCAGACACGATCAGCAGCGCGGTCGTCGGCGCATCCTGGCCGAAGCCGACGCCGCCATGGCCCGCTTCCCAGAAGAGATAGGCGAGCGCCGGCGGGGCGAGCAGCAGCGTTTCGACGCCAAGGCCGGTCATGGGCGCCACGGGCGTCACCTTGCGCAGCAGGCCGTAGAAGGCGAAGCTGAACGCCAGCGTCAGGCTGATCCACAGGCTGGTCAGGGCGGCGCCGGCGAGGATCGCGACGCCGATGGCCGCGACCCCGATCGCGGCCATCTGCGCGCGTCGCAGCCGCTCCTTGAACAGCAGTACGCCCAGGGCGACATTGACCAGCGGATTGAGGAAATAGCCCAGGCTTGTGGCCACCACATGGCCGCTGTTGACCGCCCAGACATAGGTGAGCCAGTTGATCGCAATCATCAGGGCGGACGCAGCCAATGCCGCGAGCAGGCGCGGAGTGTGCAGCGCCACGCGGAAGGCTGGCAGACCGCGCCGCAGGGCAAGCAGTCCCAGTATCAGCAGCAGCGACCAGAGGACGCGCTGCGTCACGATCTCCACCGGATCGACATGGTGGAGCAGCCGGAAGAACAGCGGCAGCAGCCCCCATATGCCGTAGGCGCCGACCGCTGCCAGCAGGCCGCGCCGCAATTCGGTATCGGTCTGGGTCAGATGATGCCTCCGCCCAGGAACAGCCGCAGCGCGCCGAAGGCTGCCACGATCAGGCAGAAATTCTGCCCGCTTTTCCTGGAGGACATGAGGCCGATGAAGGCGCCGAACAGGGCCATTGGCACCAGGAGCCAGTTGAGCGCTCCCAGCAGCGGGAAGACCGCCGGGATCATCAGGATCAGGGTCACGAGGCCGATGAAGCCGGAAAGGATGTTGAGCATCGTCAACACATGGGCGCCAACCTGTCCCAGAGCAAGACATGGCGCTGATGCCAGTATGACCAAACTGGCCTTTCGCTGAAAAATGGGCCAATTCGGCCTGGCCTTGATTGAATATGGCAGTTGCGACGGCGTATTGCCCGGTGGCGAAGGAGTAAAATATGGCGCTTATTCGGTCCGTCGGCATAATGTCGCTGGCGCTCGCGCTCGCCGCCTGCGGCAAGGGCGACAAGGACGCCAATCTCGCTGCCCTTGATGCGCAGCTGACCAACAATGCCGCCGATCCGGCGCTCAAGGGTGCGCTGGCCGATCCGATCGTCGTCGATCCGCAACTGGTGGGGCGGTCCAACCGCAATGCCGTCCGTCCCGCCGACCGCCCCGCCAATGGCGCGGTGCCGATGTTGCCGGGCGATGCGGGCAAGGCGCAGGCCCTGGCGGTGAAACAGGCCGGTGGCAAGCTGCTGTCCGCACCGGCCGCTAGCCAGGGTGAAGCGATGGCCTCCACCGTGACGCTGGGCGCCGTGGCCCGAGAACAGGCGGCGCGTCGCGGCGGCAATGCCGGCTGCGCGAAGAAGCTGAGCTATGGCATGGAATGGGCGCAGCGCCTGCCTGAACCCTTCACCCTCTACCCCGGCGGGCAACTGACCGAAGCGGCGGGCGCGCAAGTCGATGGCTGCACCCTGCGCGCGGCTAGTTTCGTCACGCCGGTCCCGCGTCAGGGCGTGATGGACTATTATTATACGCTCGCGCGCCGCGCCGGTTATGACGGCGAGCACAAGATCATGGGTGGCGACCATGTGCTGGGCGGCACGCGCGCGGCCGATGGCAGCGCCTATTTCATCCTCTTCACCGACGCTCCCGGCGGCAAGACCGGCGTGGACATCATCGCGGACAATGGGCGCTAACACCGATCGGCGCGGGCTTCCCTGTTCCGGAAAGCAGCAGGGCGGAGCCTGTTTCCAGACCCCGCCCGACAAATCATGCATTTACAGGTCGCGACCCGCTTATTTCGGGGCCAGCACCATCAGCATCTGGCGGCCTTCCATGCGCGGATAGGCTTCGACCTTGGCGATTTCGGCGACATTTTCGGCCACGCGCTGGAGCAGGTTCATGCCGAGCTGCTGGTGGCTGAGTTCGCGGCCGCGGAAGCGCAGGGTGATCTTCACCTTGTCGCCCTCGCCGATGAAGTCATGGACCTTCTTCATCTTCGTATCATAGTCATGATCGTCGATGTTCGGACGCATCTTGATCTCCTTGATCTCCTGCGTCCTCTGGGTCTTGCGGGCGATGTTCGCCTTCTTCTGGGCCTCGTACTTATATTTGCCGATGTCCAAGAACTTGCAGACCGGCGGATCGGCGTTGGGCGACACTTCGACGAGATCGAGGCCGATCTCATAGGCGCGCTCAATCGCCTCCTGCGTAAACATCACACCCAGATTTTCGCCTTCGTCATCGATCACGCGCACCTTGGGCACGCTGATGAATTCGTTATAACGGGGGCCGGACTTCGGCGGCGGCGCCATCGGGCGGCGCATCATCGGGGGACGTATAGCAATATCTCCTATGGTCGTTTCGAAAAACGGACGGCTCTTAGCGGCTTTTGCGAAAAGCCGAAAGGGGTGCGTGCTTCCGCCGTAACGGAATCACGCACCCTTATGGCATTTCTGCCTCACTGCATATCGGGTGCCCTGGCTTCTTTTGCAAGACGTTCGATGACATCATCGAGCGAAAGGAAGCTCTGCCCCTCCTTGCCCAGTTCGCGCAGCGCCACCGTGCCCTCGTCCGCCTCTCGCCGACCGACGACCAGCAGATTGGGCACTTTTCCAAGGCTATGCTCGCGCACCTTGTAATTGATCTTCTCGTTGCGGATGTCGAGTTCTGCACGAATACCGGCCGCGCGCAGCTTTTCGACGGCAGCCCTCGCATAGTCATCGGCGTCCGACACGATGGTCGCGACCACCGCCTGCACCGGGGCCAGCCAGAGCGGAAACTTGCCCGCATAATGTTCGATCAATATGCCGATGAAGCGTTCATAGCTGCCGAAAATGGCGCGGTGAAGCATGACCGGACGGTGCCGCTCGCCATCTTCTCCGACATAAGAGGCGTCGAGTCGTTCGGGCAGCACGCGGTCGGACTGGATCGTGCCGACCTGCCAGGTGCGTCCGATCGCGTCGGTCAGATGCCATTCCAGCTTGGGCGCGTAGAAGGCGCCTTCGCCCGGCAATTCCTCCCAGCCATATTCGGGCGTGTTGAGGCCAGCGGCGGCCACCGCGTTGCGCAGCTCTGTTTCAGCCTTGTCCCACATCTCGTCGCTGCCGAAGCGCTTTTCCGGGCGCAGCGCCAGCTTGATCGAGTAGGTGAAACCGAAATCCTTGTAGATGCGGTCGGCCAGCGCGCAGAAGGCGCGAACTTCCTCGACGATCTGGTCCTCGCGGCAGAAGATATGCGCGTCATCCTGCGTGAACTGGCGCACGCGCATCAGGCCATGCAGCGCGCCATGCGGCTCGTTGCGGTGGCAGCAGCCATTTTCGTAGAAGCGCAAGGGCAGATCGCGATAGCTCTTGATCCCCTGGCGGAAGATCAGGACATGCGCCGGGCAGTTCATCGGTTTGAGCGCCATCCAGTCGGCATCGTCCGACACCAGCGGGCCTTCATCATCGACATTGGGCACTTCGTCGGGGATGACGAACATGTTTTCGCGATATTTGCCCCAATGGCCCGACTGTTCCCACTGGCGCGCGTCCATCACCTGCGGTGTCTTCACCTCGCGATAGTCCGCAGCGTCGATGGCGCGGCGCATATAGGCTTCCAGTTCGCGCCAGATCAGATAGCCCTTCGGGTGCCAGAAGACGCTGCCATGCGCTTCCTGCTGGAGGTGGAACAGGTCCATTTCCGCGCCCAGCTTGCGATGGTCGCGCTTGCCTGCTTCCTCCAGCCGCGTCAGATGTTCGGCCAACTGCTTCTTGTTGAGCCAGCCGGTGCCGTAGATGCGGGACAGCATCGCGTTCTTCTGGTCGCCCCGCCAATAGGCGCCCGACACGCGGGTCAGCTTGAAGGCGGTGGGGTCGAGCTTGCCGGTCGAGGCCAGATGCGGCCCGCGGCACATGTCGTACCAGCCGTCACCCGAATGATAGACGGTCAGTTCCTCACCTGCGGGCAGTTCGGCGGCCCATTCCGCCTTGAACGTCTCGCCGGCGGCACGCCACTGGGCGATCAGGGTGTCGCGGTCGATCACTTCGCGGCGCAAGGGCTTGTCGGCAGCGATGATCTTGCGCATCTCCGCCTCGATCGCCGGCAGGTCTTCCTCTGTAAAAGGACGCGGCTTTCCGTCGATGATTGGCGGCGCGAAGTCATAATAGAATCCGTCGTCCGTCGCCGGGCCGAAGGTGATCTGCGTCCCCGGAAACAGCGCCTGGACCGCTTCGGCAAGCACATGCGCAAAGTCGTGCCGTGCCAGTTCGAGTGCGTCGGCCTCATCCCGCGATGTCACCAGCGCCAGCTGGGCGTCAGCCTCCAGCGGGCGCATGATGTCGCGCAACTCGCCATCGACTCGCGCGGCGATGGCCGCCTTGGCCAGGCCCGGCCCGATCGCCGCCGCAATATCCGCCGGCGTAGTGCCGGGCGCGACTTCACGCACGGAACCATCGGGCAGGGTGATCTTGAGCATGGCGGACACGAGTGGTCTTTCTGTTGAATGGGCTGATCGGCGGCCCTGAAAAGCCGCGCCTTCCCCATAAATGGGCCGCCCGCCCTGTCAATAGAAGCCCTCTTGCCAACAGAAGCGGCTGCGCGCATGGTGTATGTGTTGATATATCATAATAAACGCAAGGAGGGACTTTATGGCTTTGAGCTTCGCAAGACCCCAGTCACGCGCCGGGGACGGGTCGTCGATGGACGCGCGCCCGATGTCGGAGATGAACACGACGCCGCTCATCGACGTGATGCTGGTGCTGCTGATCATGTTCATCATCACCATCCCGATCCAGACGCACAGCATCGGCATCGACCTGCCCCAGGCGCCGATCGAAACGAACCTGCCGCGTCCCGATCCGGTGAAGAACAAGGTGACGATCGATGCAGGCGGCGTGGTCCGTTGGAACGGCGCGGCGGTCGATCGGCTGATGCTGCGGCAATATCTGGCCGCCTCGCTGCGGCTGCCGGTGGAACCGGAACTCCAGTTCCAGCCGGATGCGGCCGCCCGTTATGTCACGGTCGACGAAGTGCTGGCCGACATCAAGCGATCGGGCGTGACCAGACTCGGTTTTGTCGGCAATGAACGCTATGCGGGCTTCTGAGAGCCTGCGCTTCCTTTCCCGTATGGCGAAGCCCCGGACGCTGCCTGCAAGCGGCTTGCCGCTGGCCTGCGGAGCGGGTAAATCCCGCGCGGGAAGGGAGGCTCGGAATGAAGGTGATGCGTTACGCGCTGACGGCCCTGCTTTGCTACGCCGCCTTCTGGGGCGCCGCGCATGTCGGCATGTTGCCGCTGCTGCGTACTGATCCCATGGTCGATGCCTCGCCGCAGGCGATGCCCGGAGCGGAAGCGGCCCGACAGGTGCGCCGTTACCTGCCCGTCATTCGCTGATTTTCAGGCGAAGAGCAGGCGCGCCGCCTCATCCGACTGCTGAAGGAAGCTGACCGGGCCGCCAATCTCCACGCCATGCGGCAAATCATCGGCCACCAGGCCGGCCAGCGCCAGGCCGCTCTGGCAGGCCGTGATCGTCACGCCAAGGCCGATCGCTTCCTCCACCAGCGCGGCCAGGGCCGGCAGCCCCGCCGCCTGATGCGCGGCATCGCGCGGGGCGGCGATGGGCGTCCGCAGCAGCGCTACGGCATCGAGTTGAAGGAAAAGAGCCGATTCTCCTCCCAGCGCCGCCTGTGCAGCCGCCAGCACCAGTGCCCCGCGCAGCCGCTCCGCCTCCGCCGTCGCGACGACGATCCTCAGGGGACGCATAGTTCCACGGCGCAGCCGGAGCAGGCGGGGTCTTTCGCGACATCGAGCGTGCGGAAACGCATGGAGAGGAGATCGGCGATCAACAGTTTGCCCGCCATGTCGGTGCCGAACGGCACCAGCGCGCGGATCACCTCCAGCGCGGCAAGGCTGCCGATCGCGCCGGTCAGCGCCCCGATCACGCCGGTTTCCGCGCAATTGCGCTCCGCCGCGTCCTCCGGCGCGCCGACCAGGCAGCGATAGCAGGGCTTGTCGCCTTCCCAGCCGCGATAGGTGGCGAGTTGCCCCTCGAACGGGCCGACCGCCGCCGACACGAGCGGAATCCGCAGCCGTTGCGCCGCGTCGGCGACGGCAAGCCGGGTGTCGAAATTGTCGCAGCCGTCCAGCACGACATCCGCCTCGCGCAGGATCAGGTCGGCATTGCCGGCGTCGATCCGGGTGTTGATCGGGATGAGCTTCACGTCGGGATTGATCCGCGCTACCGCCGTCATCGCCGCCTCCGCCTTGGGCGCGCCGACATCGGCCGTGCCGAAGAGGACCTGGCGTTGCAGATTGGACAGCGCCACCGCGTCATGATCGATCACGCGGATGGTGCCCACGCCCGCCGCGGCCAGATACAGGATTGCCGGGCTGCCGATGCCGCCAGCCCCGATCACGGCGACATCGGCGCCGAGCAGCCGGGCCTGGCCCGCGCCGCCAATCTCCTTGAGGATGATGTGGCGGGCATAGCGTTCCAGCTGATCGTCCCTCAGGATCATGGCGCGTCGGACCACAGGAAGCGGACCTGTGAGCGCTTCCACACAGGTGTCGCAGGGCTGATGTCGCCCGACGTGCTGCGGACGCTGCCAAGGGGCCGACCGTCCGCCATGACGCGTTCCACCACGGCACTGCTCCGGCTGGGGCGGAAAGAATGACTTAGCGTGCCGAGGATGCGGCGGCTGACGAACTGTTCCACGTCCGGGCAATTGGCGTTGACCGGGGCGATCTTCAACGGCTTGCCCTCGGGCGACAGCAGGAACAGCATGTCGATCTCCAGCAGCCAGGAGCCTTCATGATTGACGGCGCCGCTGCATTCGCCATGGCGATAGAGGCGGGCGACCTCCTCCGACCAGCGCGGCGAAACCTTGCGGCCCAGCCAGCCTTCTATGACCGGGACGCTGCCCAGATCCTGGGGCATGGGCGGGGCGGCGGCCGCCACCGGCGCCGCAGCCAGCATCAGCGAAAGCAGCATCGTCATCGCATCACACTCCTGTGGAACCAAAGCCCCCCTGTCCGCGGGCGGTATCGTCGAGACTATCGACTTCCGCGAAGCTGGCAAGCTGCACCGGCGCGACGACCAGCTGGGCGATGCGGTCGCCCCGCGCGATACCGAAGGGCAGGTCACCCAGATTGATGAGGATGATCTTCAATTCGCCACGATAGTCGGCGTCGATCGTGCCGGGCGTGTTGGGCAGGCTGATGCCATGTTTCAGCGCCAGGCCGGAGCGGGGGCGTACTTGCACCTCATAGCCTTCGGGGATCGCCATCGCGAATCCGGTCGCCACCGCATGGCGGCCGCCCGGTTCCAGCACCAGTTCCTCGGCCGCCACCACGTCCATGCCGGCGGCGTGCGCGGTGGCATAGGCGGGGACGGGCAGTCCTTCGCCATGAGGCAGGCGCTTGAGCTTTATTTCAATCGGCGAGAGCGGAGAGGGCATGGGCGACCTTCGCGATGAGTTTCGTGGCGACCTCGCCCTTTGGCAGGACGGGCCATGTTTCGATGCCAGCGGCGGTGACGATCTGCACGGCGTTGGCGTCGCCGCCCATCACGTCGCCGGACACGTCGTTGGCGACGATCCAGTCCGCGCCCTTCTTCGCCAGCTTCGCCCGGGCATGGTCGGCGATCTTCTGCGTCTCGGCGGCGAAGCCGACCAGCAAGGCGGGGCGCTGCGCATGATGGCCCAGCGTCGCGAGGATGTCTGGATTTTCGACGAGGGCGAGCGGTGCGGGCTGGCCGGAGCCGTCCTTCTTGAGCTTCTGGTCGGCGGCGTCGGCGGTGCGCCAGTCGGCGACGGCGGCGACCATGATCGCGGCGTCGGCGGGCAACGCTGCCTCGACGGCGGCGAGCATCTGCCGCGCGGTTTCCACATCCACCCGGTCGACGCCTGTGGGGGTCGCCAGATGCACCGGCCCGGCCACCAGCGTCACCCGCGCGCCGGCTCTTGCGGCAGCGGCGGCGATGGCGAAGCCCTGCTTGCCCGACGAGCGATTGGCGATGTAGCGCACCGGGTCGATCGGTTCATGCGTCGGCCCGGCGGTGATAAGGATATGCTTGCCCGCCAAAGTCCCGTTCGGATCGCGCGGATCGGCAACCAACCGCGCATCGCTGGCAAAGTCGGGCTGGTCCGCCAGCGGATCGACGCTGCGCGGCATCGCCAGCAGGCGTTCGATCTCCGCCGCGATTGCCTCCGGTTCAGGCAGCCGCCCCTTGCCATATTCGCCGCACGCCATTTCGCCGTCGTCAGGCGTCATGACGTGGACGCCATCGGCATGGAGCCGCTCCAGATTGCGCTGCGTCGCCTTGTGATGCCACATCCGCACGTTCATCGCGGGCACCGCCAGCACCGGCTTGTCGGTGGCGAGCAGCAGGGTCGTGGCCAGGTCGTCGGCGATGCCGTTCGCCATCTTTGCGAGGATATTGGCGGTCGCGGGCGCGACGACGACCAGATCGGCCTGGCGCGACAGCTGGATATGGCCGATCTCCCGCTCGGCCTTGAGGTCGAACAGGTCATCAAAGACCTGATCCTCCGTCAGCACGCCAAGGCTGAGCGGCGTCACGAACTGCTTTGCGCTTTCCGTCAGCACCGCCCGCACCGCGACACCGTGCTTGCGCAGCAGGCGCACCAGTTCAAGCGCCTTATAAGCCGCAATGCCGCCGGAGATGATAAGAAGGACGCGCTGGGTCATAGCTGCAGATGTAGGACCGCAGCGCCCAGCACACCAGCCGCCGCCGCCATCACCGCCACGGCTGCATAGCGCCAGCCGCCGCCGACGCGGATCAGTTTTACTTCGGTCAGCGGGGGCGGGGGCGGGGCGCCGCCCTTTTCGGGGAAGGCGTCCTCGATCCGCTTCACCAGGCCCGGAAGCCGCTGGAGCGTGCGCCAGTTTTCGATCAGCGTATCGGCGGCCTTCGCCTCCGGCCCCAGTTCGTCGCGCAGCCACGACTTCACGTAGGGACCGCTCGTCTCCCACAGGTTGATGTCGGGGTCGAGCGCGGTCGCGACGCCCTCGACCATCACCATCGTCTTTTGCAGCAGCAGCAGGTGCGGCTGGGTCTGCATGTCGAAGTCGCGGGTGATGGCGAACAGGCCGTCCAGCATCCCCCCGACCGACAATTCGCGGACCGGCTTGCCGCGCATCGGTTCACCCACTGCGCGCAGGGCGGTGGCGAACTCGGCGACATTATGATGGGCGGGCACATATTGCGCCTCGAAATGGATTTCCGCGACGCGCTTGTAGTTGCCGGTGATGAGACCATAGAGAATCTCGGCCAGCCACATGCGGGCGCGCCGGTCGATCCGGCCCATGATGCCGAAGTCGATCGCGACGATGTCGCCGTCGGCGGTCACGAACAGGTTTCCCTGATGCATGTCGGCGTGGAAGAAGCCCTCGGCAATGGCCTGCCGCAGGAAGGCGTTGACGAGGCGCGCGGCCAGTTCCTTGACGTCATGGCCCGCCGCGATCAGTGCATCGCGATCGGAAATCTTGATGCCGTCGATCCACTCCATCGTCATGACCTTGCCGGTCGTGCGGTCCCAGTCGATGGCGGGGATGCGATAGCCGGGCATCGCCTCCATGGCTTCGCTGAGTTCGGAGGCGGAGGCTGCCTCGCGTCGCAGGTCCAGTTCGCGCGCGGTCCATCGCTTCATGTTGGCGATGACCAGGCGCGGGCGCAGGCGGGCGATCTCGCCGCCAAGCTGCTCGACATGGGCGGCCGCCCATTCATAGGTCTGGATGTCGCGGTTGAACTGGTCGATTACGCCGGGCCGGATCACCTTGACCGCCACGTCGCGCCCGTCGGTGGTAAGTGCGCGATGCACCTGCGCGATCGATGCGGCGCCGACCGGCACTTCGTCGAAGCGGCTGTAGAGCGCTTCGAGCGGCCGGCCGAAGCTGGTCTCGATCTGCGCCCTGATCGTGTCGAACGGGACCGGGGGGAGGGCGTCCTGCAAGCGCAACAGATCGTTGGCGGCATGATCGCCGACCAGGTCGGGCCGGGTCGCCAGCGTCTGGCCCAGCTTGATCGCCGCCGGGCCGATCGACTGGAAGGCGTCGGCATAGCGCGGTTGCCTGGGCACGCGTGCGCCGAAACGGGCGATGCGGACCAGCCGGCGGACCGGGCCGGGCGTCAGCGGATCGCGCTCGATCCCGCGCAAGGCGCCGTGCCGTGCCAGTGTGCGCCCCCATTTCAGGAGGCGGAAGATATGGGTGATATGGGCGGTCATGCCGGCGTCAGATCTTCCAGCCCGAATGGATCGCCACCAGCCCGCCCAGGATCGGTTCGACCTTCGTGTTCACGAAGCCTGCCTCGCGGATCATGGTTTCGAATTTCGGCATGGGGGGGAAGCGGCGGATCGATTCGATCAGGTAGCGATAACTGTCCGCGTCATTGGCGAACAGCTTGCCAAGCTGCGGCACCAGCTTGTGCGAATAGACGTCATAGACGTCCGAAAAGCCCGGCCAGGTGGTGGTGGAGAATTCCAGGCAGAAGAAGCGCCCGCCGAACTTCAATACGCGATGGGCCTCGCGCAGCGCCTCGTCGATATGGGTGACGTTGCGGATGCCGAAAGCAATCGTATAGGCGTCGAATTCGCGGTCGCCGAAGGTCAGTTGTTCGGCATTCTGCTCCGACCAGATCAGCCCCTCATACCCTTTCTTCTGTGCCCGCTCGACGCCCACGGCCAGCATCTCGGGATTGATGTCCGAAACCGTGACATGCGCGCCAAGCCTGTGCATCCGGAACGCGATATCGCCCGTGCCGCCCGCCATGTCGAGAATCTGTTCCCCGGCGCGCGGCTTCACGCGCCGCACGAACTGGTCCTTCCACAGCCTATGCGCGCCGCCCGACATGGCGTCGTTCATCAGGTCATATTTTGCCGCGACATTGGAGAAGACCGCGCGGACCATGCCCGCCTTTTCGGCGGCATCGACGTCGCGATAGCCGAAGGATGCTGTTTCGCTCATGATGAAGCCCTCTAGACAGAGATGCGGCGCTGTTCCAGCCAAGAAGCTGGTTATTCTGCCTGACCTTTCCTAGATGCCGTTCATGCCAGAACTTCCCGAAGTCGAAACCACCGTCGCGGGCCTGCGTTCCGTCCTTCAGGGGAGCATTCTGACGCGGGTGGAGCCGCGTCGCGCCGACCTGCGCTTTCCCATCCCGGTCGACCTGCGCCAGCGGCTGACCGGTGCGACTGTCACGGGCCTGTCGCGCCGCGCCAAATATGGCCTCATCGAAACCGATCGCGGCGACATGATGATCTTCCATCTCGGCATGTCGGGACGCTGGCGGATCGACCCGGCGGAGATCGGCGCGCACGACCATCTGCTGCTGGAGACGGCGCCGAGGGAGTCAGGGCAGGGCCATCTTCTCTCGCTCAACGACCCGCGCCGATTCGGGTCGCTCGATCTCGTCCGGTCCGATGCGTGGCGGGCCTATGCCCCCTTCACCCGCATGGGACCGGAACCGCTCGGCCCGGATTTCGACGCCGTTCGGCTCGCCGCCGCGCTCCGGGGCAAGGCGACGTCGATCAAGGCCGCGCTGCTGGACCAGCGGATCGTGGCGGGGTTGGGCAATATCTATGTGTGCGAAGCGCTCAACATGGCGGGCATTGCCCCGACTCGACCCGCGGGCAAGATCAGCCGTCCGCGGCTGACGCTGCTGGTCGAGGCGATTCGCGATGTGTTGTCGGCCGCGATCGTCGCAGGCGGATCCACGCTGCGCGATTATGCGCGGCCCGATGGGGAACTGGGCTATTTTTCCAAACAATGGCGTGTTTACGGGCGCGAAGGCGAGCCGTGCCTTTGCGGTGGCACGGTCTTGCGGCGAGTCGATGGCGGCCGATCGACCTTCTTCTGCCCGAAATGCCAGAAATAGCGCGGGTCCGGGCGGTTGACGCCTGCCGTGAACCCCTGTAAGGGGCGCACCTTCACGAGGCAGGTCGGACCGTCGATTGGCCTCTTCCCGAGATTTGACGAGAACCGAGGAATAGAATGGCCAATACGCCGCAAGCCAAGAAGCGCATCCGTCGCAACGAGCGTCGCGCCGCGATCAATGGCGCCCGCATCAGCCGGATCCGCACCCTGGTGAAGAAGGTGGAAGCCGCCATCACCGCCGGTGACAAGGACGCCGCCGCCACCGCGCTGCAGTCGGTCCAGCCCGAACTGGCCCGCGGCGTCGCCCGCGGCGTGCTGCATAAGAACACCGCCGCGCGCAAGTTCGGCCGCCTGACCAAGGCCGTCAGCGCGATCGCCTGATCCCTCCAAGGGATTATCGGAATTGAGAGCCCGCCCCGGATCTCCGGGGCGGGCTTTTCATCGTTCGTTCACATGCCAGTCACTTTTTGACATCCGCGCAATTCCTGCGATTCGACCCCCATGGCCAAAATCGCTCACGACTAAATATCTGAAAAATAAGTATTATTTTCCGATATTTGCTTTTCCGCGGATTCGCTGAGTCAACGGCTTTATTTCACTTTTTTGAACCGGGACGGCCTTGATCCGGCCAAGCGGGCCTGTCTATTTTGATCCTCCGGCCGCCACTCGAATCACATTCGGCGGCCGTCACAATGTCAGATGATGCAAGATGCTCGGGGAAGCGTGTGCTTTCCCGAACAACCATGTTTGCGCCATATGATGCGGGGTCTGGGGGGACGACTTGGCA